>NZ_NFLD01000017.1:0-51384 GCF_002160725.1 Massilimicrobiota sp. An142
ATCAGTGCTTATGACAATATCCCCGTAGTTAAGAATACAATTATATTGTATCATAAATTTAATGGGATAAAATTTTAAAAAACGAAAAAAATCAACAGGGGCTTTATGCGCTTTTTTTTTGCATAATAATAAAGAGTACATATAGTCATACCACAAGAATTACAGAAATAAAAAAAGAGTCACCTAGTCTAATATACTAAGTTGACTCCATTGACCTCTTCATGAGTGAAGGGGTATTTTTTATCTGAGAAAATTTTTTCTGTTTCTGTAAGGAACTTTTCTTTTCAAGTGTTTTGTAATAAGATAAACATAAAGTTGAGGAGGATGGTTATGTTAAAGGCAGTTATTTTTGATATGGATGGGCTTTTGATTGATAGTGAAGTCATTTCATATAAATGTTATAAAAAATTGATTGAAAGTTATGGATATTCATTTACAATGGATGATTATGTCAAAGATTATCCAGGGAAGCAATTGAAAGTCTCTTTACAGTTTATTAAGGAACATTATCATCTGGATTATGATATTGAAGAAAAATTTCAATTATTTCATCGTTTAGAAACACAATTCATGCAAGAAGATGGGGTTGCATTAAAAAAAGGAGCAAAAGAATTATTACAATATCTTAAAGATCATCATTATCAAATCGCTTTAGCTACATCTAGTCTCCCTTCAAGAGCTTGCCATATTTTAGACATGCATCATATTCTTTCTTATTTTGATGAAATCATTTGTGGCAGTGATGTCCAAAGAGGGAAGCCATATCCTGATATTTTCTTAAAAGCCTGTGAAAGATTAAATGTTTTGCCGTCAGAGGCTATTGTTTTAGAAGATAGTGAAGCAGGTATACAGGCGGCTTATGATGCGAAAGTGCCTGTCTATTGTATTCCTGATTTAAAGCAACCAGGTGAAGACTATGTACAAAAGACACAAGGTGTTTTGGCATCATTATTGGATGTTATAACAATCTTAGAAAATATGTGATGACATAAAAAACTATAATCAACCGGATCTGATTGATTATAGTGTATTTTTTTATAATAAATGAATGTGATTTTCTTTACATAATTTCATAGTTTCATCATCCCATAAAGAAGCTTGTACTTCTCCAATATGAGCTTTTCTTAAAAAGAACATACATAAACGGCTTTGACCAATTCCACCACCAATACTTAATGGAAGAACATGATTGATTACATTTTGATGGAAAGGTAAAGATAAACGTTCCATTGCATTGGCTTTTTCTAATTGTTCTTTTAATGCGTGTTCATCTACACGAATACCCATACTTGAAATTTCTAATGCATCATCTAATTGCGTGTTATAAACAAGGATATCCCCATTTAATTTCCAATCATCATAATCAGGTGCACGTCCATCATGTTTTTTTCCTGATTTTAAAATATCCCCAATTTGTAAGATGCAGACAGCTTTTTTATCTTTTGTGATAGCTTTTTCTCTTTCTTTAGGTGAAAGATCTGGATATAAATCTTCTAACTCTTGAGAAGTGATAAAATAGATTTCATCAGGTAAAATAGATTCACCGAGTTGTGGGTAGTGTCTGATCATGAGAAATTCAACATCTAATAAAGCATTATATATTTTTGAAACAATTGCTTTAAAATAATCTAAAGTACGATCTTCCTTGGAAATCACCATTTCCCAATCCCATTGGTCTACATACATAGAATGAATATTATCTAATTCTTCATCTTTTCTAATTGCATTCATATCTGTATATAAACCTGTATGTTGTTCAAAACCATAGCGATAAAGAGCATCTCTTTTCCATTTAGCTAAAGAATGAATGATTTCGATTTCATCATTATGATTCAATTCAAATGAAGTAAATGAAACAGGTTTTTCAATTCCGTTTAAATCATCATTAAGCCCAGTATTTTTTAATAGAAATAAAGGCGCAGAGACACGTGTTAAACGAAGCTGTTCAGCTAATCTTCTTTCAAATGTATCTTTAATCATCTTAATAGCAACTTCAGTTTCAATTAAATTAAGATGTGGTTGATAATCATTTGGTATAATGATTTGACTCATTTTTGATTCCCCCTTCATATAATTATTGCTATTATAGTATATTGTAGAATATTAGTCAAAATGATATTTTAAAAATATCATAAAATATTTGTTATTTTTAGATATTTTATAAAATAAATAGGAACTATACTTAAATATTCTAATAATATTGACTTGTATTTTAAAATTGTATACAATGTAACAAATATGGAAAGCAGGTGTATATCATGAATGAAAAGAAATATGTGAGTACAAGAGGTCAACAAAGACCATTGGATTTTTGTGATGCTATTTTACAGGGAATTGGTAGTGATGGAGGATTGCTTGTTCCTGCTTTTGAATTGGATCAGAAAGATTTAAAAGCATTACAACATTTATCTTATGTAGACATGGCAACTGAAATTATGACTTCTTTTGTGGGAGAACAGGAAAAAGAAGAAATGAGAGCATTATGTCAAAAAGCTTATGGACAAAATTTATTTCCTCAGGAAGTTGTTCCTGTTAAACAGGCAGGAGATGTTTTTATCGCTGAATTATTCCAGGGACCAACAGCCGCTTTTAAAGATATGGCATTATCATTATTGCCACATTTTATGACATATTCACTTAAGAAAAAAGGTGAACAAAGAAAAGTTATGATTTTAGCTGCAACATCTGGAGATACTGGAAAAGCTGCTTTAGAAGGATTTAAAGATGTAGATGGAACATATATTCAGGTTTTCTATCCTGTTGATGGGGTTTCACCTATTCAAAAACAACAAATGGTAACACAGACAGGAAACAATGTTGATGTGGTTGGAATTCAGGGAAATTTTGATGATGCTCAAAGAGCAGTGAAACAGGCTTTTCAATCATCAGCATTAAAAGATTTATGTGATGAACATCATGTTTTCCTTTCTTCAGCTAACTCTATTAATATAGGGCGTTTGATTCCACAGATTGTGTATTATTTTTATTCATATATGACACTTGTTAATAAAAATGAGATTCGTTTAGGTGAGAGTGTTCATTTCACTATACCAAGTGGAAACTTTGGGAATTGTTTGGCTGGAGTTCTAGCGAAAAAGATGGGTTTACCAATCCAAAAATTTATTGTAGCGTCTAATAGAAATAATATTTTGACTGATTTTTTCCGTACTGGGAAATATGATGCACGTCGTGAATTTTATAAAACAAATGCACCTGCCATGGATATCCTTGTTTCAAGTAATTTAGAAAGACTTGTGTATATGATGGCACAGGAAAGTCAAAAGGTAAAATCATATATGGATGATTTGAATCAAAATGGTGTTTATGAAATTTCATCTGATTTACTAGAAAAGATACAGGATGTATTTAAGGCAGGATGGCTTAATGAAGATGAAGTACTAGATACAATCAAAACATGTTTTGAACAGACAGGTTATCTTTTAGATACACATACTGCTATTGGTTATGGCGTTTATAAAGAATATCAAAAGACTTCGGGAGATGAAACAAAGACAATTATTTTAGCGACAGCTTCACCATATAAATTTGCTGATTCTGTTTATAAAGCTTTAACAGATCAAAGCTTATCTGAATATCAAGCGATTGAAGCTGTTTATGAAAAAACAGGTGTTGATATTCCAAAACCATTAGTTCAACTTGATCAAAAAGAAATTTTACATCAAAAAGTTATTGATAAAGATGATATAATTCATGAGATTTCTCAAAAAATAAAGGAGATGTCATTATGAAAGTCAAAGTGAGAGTTCCGGCGACAAGTGCTAACTTAGGACCGGGATTTGATGTTGCAGGTCTTGCTGTGACATTATACAATACATTTGTTTTTGAATTGCTGGATCAGGGCTTAGAAATTACGGGCTGTCCGCAACAATTCTGTAATCAGGACAATTTAACTTATCGAGCATTTGTTGAAGGTGCAAAAGCTTGTGGATTGCAGTTTCAAGGATTACGTATTGAATGTAGTGGAGATGTCCCTTATACAAGAGGTTTAGGAAGTTCTTCAACATGTATTGTTGCAGGTATTGTCGGTGCATATGCGTTCATGGACCGTAGTGAAGATCGACAGGAAATATTAGAACTGGCAACACAAATAGAAGGTCATCCAGATAACGTAGCACCAGCCATTTTTGGTGGATTGACAGTGTCAGTCATGAATGAAAAACATGTCACAACGTTGAATATTCCTGTCAAACATGATTATCGTTTTGTTGCTTTTATACCTCCATTTACTTTATCAACAGAAAAATCTCGTGCTGTTTTACCGCAACAGTTGCCTCGTCAGGATGCTATTGCGAATGTTTCTCATTTAGCATTAATGGTTGCCTCTTTAATCAATGGATATGATGATGGACTTAAACTTGGTTTTAAGGATCGCCTGCATCAACCTTATCGTGGAACTTTAATTCAGGGATATGATGAAATTATGTCTGTTTTGGAACAGGATGAACATGTGCTGGGATGCTATTTATCAGGGGCTGGTCCAACGATTATGGCATTGATTAGAGAAAGTGATAAAAAAGGTGTTGTAAGAATGAAGGAAGAGCTTGGTGATTTGTTGAAAGATTGGCAGGTAGAAAAATTAGAATTAGATATGCGTGGTTATACATGTGATTATGAATAGGTATCTTCATAAGATGCCTTTTTATTTTCAAATGATTCAATTTACGCTATAATTATCAAGAAAAGGAGCTGAGTCATAGTGAAGAATTATCATACTCATACAAGACGTTGTCAACATGCTATAGATAGTGAAGAAGATTATATTCTATCAGCTATTCAATCTGGTTATACAGAACTTGGATTTAGTGATCATACCCCTTGGATTTATGATTCCTCATTTCATCCAACGATGCGTATGGAAGCCTATGAGATTGATGATTATGTATCAACTTTATTAAAATTAAAGGAAAAATACAAAAATCAAATCTCTATTAAAATAGGATTGGAATGTGAATATTTCGAAAAATATATGGATGGTTTAAGAAACATGTTAAAACAATATCCTATTGATTATATTATTTTAGGTCATCATTATGATGGCAGTGATGAAACAGGTATATATTTTGGACATCCTCTTACAAAATCACAATTATCTCAATATGTTGATAGCTGCATAAAAGCTATGGAAACTGGATTATACAGTTATGTGGCACATCCAGATTTGGCACGTTATGATACATCGGATCCATTCTATAAGCAGGAAATGCTTAGATTATGTATCAAGGCAAAGGAAATGAATTTACCATTAGAATTTAATTTGTTAGGATATAAAACACATCGTCATTATCCTAATGATTCTTTTTTCAAAATAGCTAGAGAGGTGGGCAATCGCATTATTATTGGAACAGATGCTCATGAAAGCCAATCTTTACTGGATATGAAAACGTATCATCAGGCCCGACAACATTTAGAAAACTTAGGTTTATCCATAACTGAAGACATAACTTTTTTAAGATAGCTGTGAAAAAGAGATGTAGAGAAGATAGAACAGAGCTATCTTTTTATATGAGAAATGATGAAGAAAAGCATCATAAAATGACTTAAAAAAAAGACAGAATTGTCTATAAAAAAGACATATAATCATGTTATAATGATGAATAAGAGGAGTGTTAAAATATGGAACATGTGACAGATATAGATAAAAAGAATTATATAGATGATTGTAAAGAAATTGTAAGAACAACTATTGCTTTGGAAAAAATAGAATTATCAGATCATGAATTAACTTTATTGACTGAAGAAATTATGGATACTTCATTATCTATAGGAGGAGATTTTTCTAAAGAAAATATACGTTACATTGCCGTGCAGTATGTACGTAATCAGTTTTTACCACGTTTTCAAAAAGCTCATAAAGGAGGATAAAATATGACGTTTGATAAAGCAGTCATGGAAAAATTCATGGCTGATCATCAATCACAGTATGTAGGAAAATATCGTTATCATAGTGGCTATCGCACTGAAGAACATACGTTTAAAGTGCATTATTATATGTTGGATCAGAATTTTAGACAAATTGATATTTTTGTTGAAATTCATTGTCAGGGTGAAATTACGTATACTTTTTCAGAAGATCTACATGAACAGGAAAAGCTTTATATTGTTAAAGATGCTCTTTCAAGAATACTAGCAAAACTAGGATATAAACGTGTTTTGCATTATTCATTGTATGAGAATTTTATCAAGACAGTATCAAGCGAACTGAATATCTTAGCCCCTATTGATTTCTGTGATATTTTAAGTTATATGAAGTATCATCATGGAATTAACCAACAAACAATGGATGATTTCTATAAAATTTTCTTACCATGTTTAAAGATGAATTTGAAACATAAGAATTATAAAAACTTTATTGATTCAGTGAATCTTTTATTTGAATCTGTGCTATATCAATATGAGTGGGATGGTACCAATTCAAAATATTTAGATACTGAATATCAATATCATCTTTATTATATTAGAAAAATCATACGCATTGTTTATCGTCATTTAGATAAATTTTATAAGAATGTTCCTGATGAACTTTTTAAGGCTATTCGTACACTATGCTTAAATTCACGATTTACATTTGCTATTATGACTGATTTTGGATCTATGGTTTTATCACAATACCATGTGACAAAAGCTATTATAGATACATTTAAAGATGAATTTACATTAATAGAGAAAGATTTTGTATTGGTTGATAAAAAGAAAGATGAAAATCAGGGGAATCTTGTTTTTTCGTATATTTACTATATTTTTTATAGTGATTATGATCATTATTATGAAGTTTTAATGAATGTGTTGCGTAATATTATTCATTATATGTTAACTTTTGCAAATCATGATTTGGATCTGGCATTAGGAAATTCTATTATTCAAGCAGAAGGATATCAGATCTTACTGGATTTATTCCATAGAGATTATAATACCTTTGTCTTTACTTGTTTTCCAATTGAATCTTTCCCAGATAACATGAAACCAAAAGTGAGAGATGAATTGGTGACAGCTATACAGTATTTTGCAGCAAGAATGGAAAATGAAAGTTATCGCCTCAGTTCATTTGAACAGGTTACAAATATTAATAGATTATTAATGGATAATTTTAAGGAGTGGTATAAATGAAAAAGAAGGTAGCCATTACAACAGCAGTTGCTTCTACTTTAACAGCTTCTACCTTAACAGCAAGCTTAGCTTTAGCTAATCAGTTTGCTAAAAAGGTATTATATCGTGAACATTTAAATAAAGAAGATCAAGGAAACTGGTATGAAAAAATCAATGCTCAAAAAGTCAAAATACAAAATCATAAAGGTTTATATCTTCAAGCTTATCTGATAGAAAAACCAAATGCGACAAGAACAATTGTTTGTTTGCATGCATTAATGGCATCAGCGAAGTCTTTAACACAGACTGTTGAATATTTAGAAAGCGTTTTTGAAAATGATAATATTTTAATGATTGATGCACATGCTCATGGTTTAAGTGATGGATATATTCGTGGTTTTGGTTATCGTGATGTTTTTGATTTAATGTATTTCAATACGTATTTATTACAGAAGTATGGAGATCAGCATCGTTTGATTATGTATGGAAAAGGAATGGGAGCAAATACGATTTTAAATGCTTCTGGACTTGGTAAATTAAAGAATGTAGATTTGATTATCAGTGAAGGAGCTTATGACAATGTTTATCACTATTTGACATTGAAATGTCAAAAAGAGATGAAAGTAACGAAATATTTAGCGGGTATGATGATTAGAAAAGTCGTGAAAGATGAGTTAAAGCTAGATATTAAAAAATTAGATACTGTAGAACTGGTTAAGAAAAATCAGATTCCAACAGTTTATATTCATTCTAAAAATGATCAGGATGTGCCATTCCATATGGTATTTCCATTATATAATCATGATGCTTCTGAGAAATTATTGTTTCCAATCAAAGAAGAACATCTTTATGATTTAAAAGATCAACAGGATTCATATTCATTATCTCTTATTGAGTTTATGAATGAGAATATATAAAAAGGAGGACTTATATGTATTTTGAAAAATCAAAAGGTTTCCCTCAAGACTTTTTATGGGGAAGTGCATCTGCTGCCTATCAGGTAGAAGGTGGATGGGATGCAGATGGAAAAGGTGTTTCCAATTGGGATAAGTTTGTAAGAATTCCAGGAAAGACTTTTAAAGCAACAACAGGGGATAAAGCTGTTGACCATTATCATCGTTACAAGGAAGATGTCAAATTAATGGCAGAAATGGGATTAAAAACGTATCGTTTCTCTATTGCCTGGACAAGAATCTATCCAAATGGAAATGGTGAAGTGAATGAAGCTGGGCTTCAATTCTATGATAATTTAATTAATGAATTATTAAAATATGGCATTGAACCTATGGTGACAGTTTATCACTGGGATATGCCTCAAGCTTTAGAAGATCAATATCATGGATGGGAAAGTCGTCAGATTGTTGATGATTATGTAAACTATGCAACAACACTTTTCAAAAGATATGGAGATCGTGTTAAATATTGGATTACAATGAACGAACAAAATATCTTTACATCATTTGGATGGTTAAAAGGAATGCATCCACCAGGAAAAGAAAATGATATGAAAACATTCTATCAGGTTAACCATCATGCCAATATGGCACATGCAAAGACAGTTTTGGCTTTAAAAGAAATGTATCCTGACGCCAAAGTTGGTGCTTCATTTGCTTATAGTCCATGTTATGCATATGATAGAAAACCTGAAAATGCGATGGCTAAAGCTGATTATGATGATTTACAAAATTATTGGTGGATGGATATCTATGCTTATGGACGTTATCCAAGAAGTGCTTGGGCATATTTAGAAAGTCAAGGAGTCACTCCACAAATGGAAGATGGCGATGAAGACATTTTGAAAAAAGCTGCTGCATTAGTTGACTTTATGGGTGTGAATTATTATCAGACATGTGTTGCTGAATATAATGATATCAATGGTGTTGGTATGACGAATACAATGAACAACACAGGTGAAAAAGGAACAGCTCAAGTTCAAGGTGTACCAGGATTATATAAGAATCCGGCAAATGATTTCTTGCCAACAACTGACTGGGATTGGACAATAGATCCAATGGGAATCAGAATGTGCTGTCGTGATATTACTTCACGTTATGATTTACCTGTTGTTATTTCTGAAAATGGTTTAGGAGCTTTTGATAAGGTTGAAGATGGACAGGTTCATGATCCATATCGTATTGCTTATTTAAAAGCACATATTGAAGAATTAAAGAAAGCTATTGATGATGGATGTCGAGTTTTGGCTTATTGTACATGGTCATATACAGATTTATTAAGCTGGTTAAATGGATATCAGAAACGTTATGGATTTGTATATGTTGATAGAGAAGAAGATGAAAATTCTGGAACATTGAATAGAATTCCAAAAGATTCTTATTATTGGTATAAAAAAGTCATCGAAACAAACGGTGAAGAATTATAGGATGAAGAAGGTATATATCATTTCATGATACATACCTTTTTTTGACCACTTACTTTGACATATGAACCACTTAGGCTAGGAGTATTTACTTTTTTGGTATTTCTTATTATAGTAAAGATATCAAAGGAGATTAGATATGAAAGTCAAAATAGAAATAGATGAGAGTTTACAGGAAGAAGAAGTGGTTATTAAAGCTCCATCTTTGAATGAAAAAGTGCAACGCATACAAGAAGTGATTCATGATATGTCTAAAAGTTCAAAAACAATGATTTTTTATAAAGGTCAAGTAGAATATTATTTATCATTGGACGATATTTTATTTTTTGAAACCAGTGATCATCATATTCATGCCCATACCAAAAATGATATGTATCAGATTAAATATAAACTGTATGAACTTGAAGAAATGTTACCAGGAAATTTTATGAGAATATCAAAGTCGACTATTTTGAATGTCAAGAAAATATATGCTATTCATAAAACAATATCTAGTCCATGTCTTATTGAATTTGAAGATACACATAAGCAAGTGTATGTATCTAGACATTATTATAAACCACTCAAAATAAGATTAGAGGAAAAGAGGTTATAAGATGAAAAAAAGTAAAATGTTTTGGGGTGTTTTGTTTATTGCTTTGGCAGTCTTATTGATTGTGACACAATTAGGTCTTGTGAATATACATATGAGTATATGGACTTTATTACTGACAGTTTTTTTTGGTGTATCTGCTTTATCTAGTTTATTACATAAACGTGCAACAGGATTCTTGTTTTCAATAGCGTTTTTAATCATCATTTATGATGAGCCACTTGGTTTAGAAGCCATTACGCCTTGGACAGTCTTAATAGCTGCCTTATTAGCAAGTATAGGTTGTCATATATTATTTCCATCATCAAAAAAACATACCCATTACGCACAGGATATTCAAGATAAAAAAACTGTAAAAGATGGGCATGTTGATATTAAAGAAAGCTTTGGAAGCTGTATTCGTTATATTGACTCACAAAATATGGAAGATATAACCATTACCAATAGAGCAGGAATGATGAAGATTTATTTTGATCAGGCTGATATAAAAGGACAGGAGATCAATTGTTATCTTTATATGAGCTGTGCCATGTTAGAACTTTATATTCCAAAGACATGGAAAGTGAAGAATTGTACAGATAGTGTACTATCATATATTGATATGGAAATGTTTGATCATAATATTGTTGAACATACAATGATTTTAAAAGGAAAAATAAATTTATCTGAAGTGAAGATTATCTATGTATAGCTATAATGTGAAATCATATTATAGCTTTTGATATGCCTTTTTTAAAAATTGAGCAACCCCATCTTGATCATTGGAAGGGATGATTTGAGTAGCGATTGCTTTTAATTTTTCATGTGCATTATCTACTGTATAAGCTTCATCAGCTAACTGAAACATTTCTATATCATTTTCTCCATCTCCAAAAACAACAAGACGATCATAATGATAAATATGTTTTAATTGTTCAATAGCATGTGCTTTAGATGTCCCTTGAGGCATAATTTCAAGCCATTGTTGATTTGTATAAATATCTTTTTGGAATAAACAATGATATTGTTTTTGATAATATTCATAAAACGGTTTAAGCTTATCTGTTTCATCAATCAATGTGACATAAAAAATTTGACCAACATAAAAGTCTTTGGGATGATGGATGATTCTGATACGTGGATCACCTTTCCTAGACTCAATAAATTCAAGCATTCCGGGTGTGCATTTTTCTGGAATAAAAGAAAATTTTTCTTCACCGTCAATAAACGCATAGACAATAGGATAAAGATGATTGTTTAAAAAATGATCTAAAAGCAGATGAATATCTTCTTGGAAACAATGTGATAATAAGATCTCACCTGATACATTATCTCTCACACATGCACCATTATAAACAATTAAAGGAAAAGGCGCCTGTAATCCTTGTGTGACTTTCTTAGCTGTCTGATAAGATCTGGCAGTTGCATAAGAAAATAACATACCATCACTAACAAGCTGATTGATTGTCTGGATGGTAAAGGGAGATAATGTCTGATTGGAATTTAATAGTGTACCATCTAAATCAGAAACATAAAGCGTTGTCATAATGATTCCTCCTATCTTTAAATATAGTTTAATTAATGGAAGAATAAATGAAAAGCTTTTTTTAAAGAAATATAAAATATGGTATAATGAATAAAGAAGTGAGGTTGAGATATGAAAAGAAAAATACAAATAGTTGCGATAAATGCAATGATAGCCTGTATATATGCTGTTTTCACTTTGGTATGTTCTGCTTTTTCTTATGGTGCAATTCAGTTAAGATTATCTGAAATATTGATTTTCTTAGCTTTTTATAATCGTCGCTATATTCCGGGATTACTTGTAGGATGCATGTTGGCTAATGCGTTTTCTCCATTAGGCATTTATGATGTTATATTTGGTACGCTAGCATCATTTATAACTTGTCTATCATTGACAATGATTTCTAACTTATTTCTAGGAGCTTTTTTAGGTGCTTTGTTTAATGGGATTATTGTTGGTGCAGAGTTATATTTTTTATTGGATTTACCATTTTTTATAAATGCTATGTATGTGTTTATAGGGGAACTGATTGTATTATTGATAGGTGTCTTTGTGTTTAAATTCTTAGAAAAGAATCCATCTTTGATGCAAAAATATATTATGGAAGATAAATAAAGAGTTCATAATGACAATATAAAATAAAAATGAGGTGATTGATTTGAAAACATCCATAAAAGTACATGATTTGACATTAAAAAATATATTCATTATTTTGAGTTATACCGCTTTACTTGTTTTAGGGGTGATTTATTTTGAAAGTATTTTTCAATATTTGGGGGAATTATTAAATATTATTCAACCATTTATTATAGGTTTTATTCTGGCTTTTATCTTTAATATTCCAATGAAGCTCTTTGAAAAGAAACTAGCTATACAAAATAAGAAAAAGCGTAGAGTTGTTTCAGCGATTTTATCAGTGTTACTTATTTTATTAGTATTATTACTTGTTGTTATGGTTGTTGTGCCACAAGTTATAGAAAATATAAGAACATTGATAGATAATTTACCTAGTATTTTTGCGCAGGCTGAAAAATGGTTGAATTATGTGTTTGAAGAAATTCGTTTATCACCAGATCTTCTTGATAAAATTAATGAATTTCAAACACGTTTTGCTCAAACATTCATTTCTACTTTAACGGCTTGGGCACCTAATATTGCTTCAGGTGTTTCCCATATCACAACAAGTGTCATTAATATTTTTATGGGATTTGTTATGGCTATCTATATGATTTTCTCTAAAGATAAACTAATCAGACAGGTGAAGAAATTTGCACATGCTTTATTTAATGATCAACATTATCAGTATATCAGCGAAGTTGTCAAATTAACAGGAACAACTTTTGAGAATTTCTTAGCTGGACAATTAACAGAATCAATTATTATTGGCGTATTGTGTTATATTGGTTGTATGATTTTAGATATTCCTTATGCATCTATTGCGGCTATTGTCATTGGTTTTACAAATATTATTCCATATTTTGGGCCTATTATTGGGGCAGTGATATCTTCAGTGTTAATATTATTTGTATCACCTGTGAAAGCATTGATTTTTCTTGTTTTCAGTACCCTATTACAGCAGTTTGAATCCAATTTAATCTATCCACATGTTGTAGGAAATTCAGTTGGTTTATCAGCTTTATGGGTGTTATTTGCAGTCAGTGTTGGTGGCGGATTGTTTGGTATACCAGGAATGGTTTTTGGATTACCAACTTTCTCAGTTATTTATGAGTTATTGAGAAGATGGACAAATTATCGTTTAGAAGTGAAAAGAAATTTAGCCAAAAAACAAGAGGAGATAGTTGAATGAGTCACTTATTTGAATTTGATGCCATGATTCATAAAGTAGAGGATCGAGATGGTGCTTATGTGATTTGTCCCTATGATATAAGACAATTATATGGAAAAGGAAGAATGAAAGTTCATGTCACATTTGATGGTGTTCCCTATGATGGAAGTATTGTCAATATGGGAGTGAAAGATGAATATGGTCAAATCTGTTATATTATTGGGATGTTGAAATCTATTAGAAAACAATTAAACAAGCAACCTGGTGATTCTGTTCATGTGGTGGTTGCAAAGAGAGAAAAATAATCTTTTATTATATGAAATATTCTTTTTTCAAAGCTGTTTTGTAGTATAATAAAAAATAGAAATGGAGGTAATTAAAAAATGGGATTTAGAAAAGATTTTTTATGGGGTGGAGCGATTGCTGCCCATCAAGCTGAAGGAGCATGGAATGAAGGAGGAAAAGGTGTTAGTATTGCTGATGTGATGACAGCAGGATCTAATGGTGTTGCAAGAAGAATTACAAATGGTGTTATTGATGGTGAAGATTATCCAAATCATGTGGGTATTGATTTCTATCATCATTATAAAGAAGATTTAGCTTTAATGGCAGAGATGGGATTTAAAGCTTTTAGAACTTCTATCGCATGGACAAGAATTTTTCCAAATGGTGATGATGAACAACCTAATGAAGAAGGATTAAAATTCTATGATGATTTATTTGATGAAATGCATCGTTTAGGAATTGAACCAATTGTGACTTTATCACACTTTGAAATGCCATATCATTTAGCTGAAAAGTATAATGGGTTTATGGATCGTAGATGTATTGATTTCTTTGTGAAATATGCCAAAGTTTGTTTTGAAAGATATAAAGGAAAAGTTAAATATTGGATGACTTTTAATGAAATCAATAATCAGGCTGAGTTAATATCAATGGGGGCACATCATCTTGCTCAAGAAGGTGCAGTTCTTGTTAAAGAAGGTGACGATATTGAATATATGATGTATAAATCAGCACATCACGAATTAGTTGCCAGTGCATTGGCAGTGAAAGCGGCACATGAAATTGATCCTGATGCAAAAGTTGGATGTATGATTGGTATGAATGCTGTTTATCCAGCAACATGCAATCCTGAAGATGTTTTAAATGCACAACAAGCAATGCATCAAAAATATTGGTATGTAGAAGTTCATGCAAGAGGACATTATCCTAAACACTTATTAAAGAAATTTGAAAGAAAAGGATATGATAACTTTATCTTACCAGAAGATGAAAAAGCATTGGCTGAAGGATGTGTAGATTATATAGGATTCTCTTATTATATGAGCTATGCGACAAAATATACTGGAAGATTTGGTCGTTCATTTGATTTCTCTGAAGAAGACTATGTCAGAAATACATATCTCAAAGCTAGTGATTGGGGATGGCAAATTGATCCAGTTGGTTTAAGATGGTGTCTCAACTGGTTTAATGATCGTTTTGAACTTCCTATGATGATTGTTGAAAATGGTTTTGGAGCTTATGATAAATATATTGATGATAATGATGAATATGTTGTAGATGATCAATATCGTATTGATTATTTAGCTGCTCATATTGCAGCAATGAAAGAAGCTGTTGATTATGATGGTGTTGATTTATTAGGATATACGATGTGGGCACCAATTGATATTGTTTCAGCTTCTACAGGTGAATATGATAAACGTTATGGATTTATCTATGTCAATTATAATAATGCACATGAAGGAGATTTTTCAAGAGCTAAGAAGAAATCATTCTATTGGTATAAACATGTGATTGAAACAAATGGAGAAGATTTAGATTAGAAGAAAACACAGGTCAAAATGTGACCTGTGTTTTTAAATGGTTTTTGTATATTCTTTTAACCATTGTTTTTCTTCATCATTTAAATATGGAGAAATTTTTTCATAAACTTCTAGATGATAGTGGTTAAGCCAGTTCTTTTCTTTTTGACTTAACATATTGACATCAATAGCATCTAAATCAATAGGTACAAATGTTAATGGTTCAAAATGTAAGAATTGTCCATATTCATTTTCATGACCTTTGACACATAATAATTCATTTTCAATACGAATACCATATTGTCCTTCTAAATAAATACCTGGTTCATCAGTAATATTCATTCCTGGTTCTAAAGTAATGTTTTCTGATAAACTACGTAGTTTATAACGGAAACCTTGTGGTCCTTCATGAACATTTAATAAATGACCAACACCGTGTCCAGTACCGCATTGATAATCAATATCTTCATCCCACATTGGTCCTCTGGCTAGAATATCTAGACTTTGTCCTGTACATCCATGTAAGAAATGTGCATTTTGTAAGGCTAACATCCCTTGTAAGACCATAGTAAAATGTTTCTTTTGAATATCTGTAATCTGTCCTAATACGAATGTTCTTGTAATATCTGTTGTTCCGTCCATATATTGTCCACCACTGTCAATCAATAGCATGCCATCTTGATCAATCTTTGTAAATTGTGTAGATGTTGGATGATAATGCATTAAAGCGGCATTGTCTTTCCAAGCACAAATTGTTGTAAAGCTTGGTTCAATAAATAAATCCTGTTGTTGTCTTAATTCTAAGACTTTATCAGAAACACTCATCTCATCCATATCAATTTTTCCATAATTATTTTTTAGCCAATACATGAATTTTGTCATGGCAACACCATCTTTGATATGAGCATGTTTTGAATTTTCAATTTCAACTTCGTTTTTAATAGCCTTCAACATTTGAGATGGATTCATTTTGTCAACAATTTCACAGTTTAAGCATTGGAATAAAGCATAATTAATATGGTTGGTACTGAGTAAAACACGACCTTTTAATTCTTGTGCATCCTGATAAATATCCTGATAATCTTTCACAAGGACGTTTTCTTGTTGTAATGCTTTTACCATATCTAAGTCATAACTTCCTTTTTGAAGGTATAAATATGACTGATCCAATGTAATTAAAGCAAACGCTAAGACAGTTGGAGAACATGGAATATCATTTCCTCTGATATTAAAAATCCAAGCTATATCATCAAGTGTTGTTATTAAATGTGATTGACAGTTATGATCTTTCATGTAGTCTAAAATCTTTTCAATCTTTTTATGAGTTGATAATCCATGATATTGAATATCATAAAGAAAAGCTTTTTCACATGATCTTTGAGGTCTATCTTTCCAAAATTCCTGCATAAGATCAACACACTCTATTTGATAGTCATCAATTTTAAGCTGTTTTTTCAAATCAAGAATAAATTGACAAGCCATTGTTTGACCATCAAAAGCAATCTTATCGTGTTCTTGAATATGTTGGATAAGAAATTCTAATAGTGTAGGGACACCTTTTTGTCCCATTTTCATTAATGTAATACCTTCGTATAATTCCTTAGCTGCCTGAATGAAATAACGCCCATCAGTCCAAAGATAAGCTTCATCTTGCATCACAAGTAATGTTCCCGCACTACCAGTAAAGCCACTTAAATAAGCACGTGCCTGATAATAGTCACCTACAGTTTCAGACTGATGATCATCATCAGTAGGAACAATATAAAATTGAATATTTTTATCTTTTAATAATTGTTGAAAATCCTTTATCATTATGAACACCCCTATAATACTTTAGCACAATCTTTACATTTTGTAAGTAAAAATGTGTTAAAAAAGATAGTAATCCTTATTTGTAGCTTATTGTTGATAAAAACAATCTTAGATTAGTGGTTTATAAAGATCATTTCTACTCTGTTATATAGGAAAATAAGCGTAAAAAAGATGCAATAAATTGATTAATGAAGTCACTATGACTGAAAATAATAAGCAAAATATCATGAAATGATATAAAAAAATGCAAAATACATTTTATTTTATATTAAAAAAATGCAAAATGCATAATTTATTGATTATAAAAATATGCAATATCTATGTATTAGGTGTGGGTAAGTATCGAATAAAATGAATCTATCATAGATTTATTAACTATAATAGGACAGTTAGATGATAATAAAAAGAATATATCTCTTTGATGATTTGAGGACTTATTTTTTTAATCTATAAGAGTTTGAAGCAATCTTTACATTTTTGTGAGTTAAAATATGTTAAAATAAAGTAGCAACCCTTATTTGCAACTTCTAGTTGACAAAAAACAACTCTAGGTTGGTGGTTTATAGAGCTGATTTTGACTATGCTTAAGACAAGAGGTGAGATATATGAGTTTTGGAGAAAAGTTACAACAATTAAGAAAAGAAAAAGGTTTATCTCAGGAAGATTTAGCCTATCAATTAAATGTATCAAGACAGGCAGTCAGTAAATGGGAATCGCAAAATGGATATCCAGAGATGGAAAAGATAATTTTAATAAGCGAATTGTTTCAAGTGAGTTTAGATTATTTATTAAAAGAAGATTATGATGATTCTTTTCAAAAAACAGATACTTCTTATTATTTAATGTCAAAACAAAAAATAGACGACTATATACAAATCAAAAAAAGTTTTGCATTAAAAATGGCATTATCTGTATCATTCATGATTTTGGGACTTCTCATTCCTATTTTATGTTCAAATACACCTTATGAAACATGGAGTGGTTTTGGTTTCTTAATCATTATTGGTATAAGTATTTTTGTCATCATGGTAGCTGCTCTTTCTAAAAATCCATATCAGAATATTGAAGATCAGGAAATAAAAATGAGTTTTAGTGATTTACAAGAGTTACAGGAACAATATCATCAATTTCACTCTCATTTGACTTTAGCTGTTGCTGGTAGTGTTTTATTGATCATTGTTTCACTTGCATGTGTGGCGTTATTAACAGAAACACATTTTGTCAACTCACAATGGATACCTGCTCAATTTATGTTATGTGTTGCGATTGCTGTTTTCTTCTTTATTTATTATGGAATTTTAGATGGTGTGTATAAATTCCTTGTTCATAATAAAGAGTATGTTAAGGATAAACAAATTCAAAAGCAGCAAAGTAGTATTTTTGGAATCACAATGCCTCTAGCAGCAATGCTATATTGTGTGATGGGATTGACATGGAACTGGTGGCATCCAGGATGGATTATTTTTCCAATCACTGCTTTTATTTCATTAGGTATTGATTATTTGATTCATCGTAAGTAAAGAAGATGTAAGTCATCTTCTTTTTGTATTAAAAAATACGAAAAAAGTATATAATGAATATAAGTAAGGAGGTTATTATGGAGAAACGTTGGAATTTAGATCAATTATATTTATCTTTTCAAGATCAATCATTTTTAAATGATATTGAAACATTAACACATATGTTAGAGGATATGCAGGAATATTCTCAAAAGGAAAAAACAGAAGACAATTTAAAGTCATATTTAGAACAATCCAATCAATTTTCGGATCTGGTAGAAAAAATATATGCTTTTATATCATTGACAATGAGTAGTGATACAACGAATCAGGATGCTTTGAAATATTCATCTGTTATTGAAAATCTTTTAGCAAGTTTTGCAGATGCACAGGCAAAAATTGATCGTTGGATTGGTCAGTTTGATTTGAATCATATTCAAGATTCTTATATTCAAGAACATCTTTTTGTTTTAAAAGAAACACAAGAACATAATCGTTATTTATTAAGTGATGAGGGAGAAAAGATTTTGGCACAAATGAAAACAACTGGCTCAAGTGCCTGGTTGAAATATAAAGATCAGTTAATTGCTTCTATGAAAGTATCCATGGATGGTAAGGAGTATCCTTTGACAGAAGTTTTAAATATGGCTTATTCAAAGGATAAAGAGGTGAGAAAGAAAGCATATGAAGCCGAGATAGCATCTTATTTACAAGTAGAACAAGGTGTTGCGAGTGCTTTGAATGCAATTAAAGGTGAAGCCATAACAAGTGCCAATCTTCGAGGTTATGATTCTGTTTTACAGCGTACTTTGATAGATTCCAGAATGTCACAAAAGACATTGGATGTTTTGATTTCTACAATGAAAAAAGCTTTACCTATGTTTGAAAGATATTTTCAATTAAAGGCTCAAGCGTTAGGTTATACGGATGGATTGCCTTGGTATGAATTATATGCCCCAATTGTAGAAAGTGATATGTCTTATCCTTTTGAAAAAGGTAGTCAATTTGTTGTAGAACAGTTTTATACTTTTTCAAAGCATTTAGGAGATTATGCCAAGAAGGCTATTGAAAATCAATGGATTGATGTTTATCCAAGAACGGGAAAAGTTGGAGGTGCTTTCTGTCATAATTTACATTGTATTCAGGAAAGTCGTTTCTTATTAAATTATGGAAATGAGTTTGGTGATACTATTACTTTAGGTCATGAACTTGGACATGGATTTCATGGTGAATGTTTAAATACACAAACAGCTTTAAATGCTGACTATCCAATGCCTATTGCTGAAACGGCTTCAACATTTTGCGAAACAATTATCAAAAAGGCAGCGCTCAAATCTGCTGATGCAAAAGACAAATTGTTTATTTTAGAAAATGAACTCTGTGATTGTGCACAGGTGATTGTGGATATTTATTCACGTTACTTGTTTGAAAGTCGATTGATTGAAAAGCGTCAAGAAGGACCATTAAGTGTTGAAGAAATCAAAGCGTTAATGTTAGAAGCTCAAAAAGAAGCCTATGGTCATGGTTTGGATCATCGTTACCTACATCCTTATATGTGGACATGGAAACCACATTATTATGAAGCTGATTATGCATTTTATAATTTTCCTTATGCATTTGGTTTATTACTTGCAAAAGGATTATATGGTTTATATCAAAAACAAGGTGCTACATTTGCTGATACGTATGAACATTTCTTATCATTAACAGGAAAAATGAGTTTAGAAGATGTGGGTAAGAGTGTTGGTATTGATTTACAGGATCCAGCATTCTGGCAAAATTCTATTGATATGATAAAAGATGATATTGATTTATTTGAAAAGTTATTAAAGCAATTGGTGTAACGAAATGTTACACCTTTTTTGTTGCAATTTTCATAAAATAAGAGTATATTGTTTAGTTGTAAACAATATACAAGTAAACTAATGAGGTGAGATATGAAAACGAACATTGAAACATTATTAGATTATTCAATACAGATTAGAAAGTATTATGCACGTGTTTTAAATGAGAGATTGAAAGATTTGAAATTATCGCCTAATGAAATGAATATCTTAATTTTATTATCAAATAATCCAAGTATTACAACAAGTACACAGTTAAATGTCTTTTTAGGAGTTTCTAAGGGACTCATTAGTCGTAGTGTAGAAAGCTTAGTGAAAAAAGAGCTGATTCGTATAGAAAGTGATGTCACTGATCGACGTATTCAACATATTTATTTAACAGCCGATGCAATTGAGGAGATAAAGATTTTAAAAAAAGAAATTCGAAAAATTAATGAAGATATTTTATCAGAAATTCCAAAAGAAGATATTCAAAAAATGGAAGAAACGCTAATAAAAATAAGAGATCACTTTAAAGAAAAAAATGAGGAGGTATGTTTATGAAATTAAAAATGTCACAAGAAGTGGACTTAGGAAAAGAACCCGTAGGACATTTATTGTTTATTTTGGCTGTACCAGCTATTACATCGCAGGTTGTCAATGCTTTATATAACATGGTCGATCGTATGTATATAGGACATATTCCAGAAGTTGGTTCTGCAGCTTTAACAGGGGTAGGAGTCTGTTTTCCTATTATCATGATTATTTCTGCTTTTGCATACTTATTTGGTATGGGAGGAGCACCACGAGCTAGTATCTTCATGGGGAAAAAAGACAATGATGCGGCTGAAAAAATTTTAGGTAACTGTACAACATCACTCATGATTATTGCTGTTTTATTGACAGTTTTGGTTTTAATTTTTCAAGAACCATTATTATATCTTTTTGGAGCGAGTGAAAATACAATTGGTTATGCCATGGATTATATGACTATTTATGCGATTGGAACAATCTTTGTACAGTTGACATTAGGGTTAAATGCCTTTATATCAGCACAAGGATTTTCAAAAATTAGTATGTTAACTGTTGTTATTGGAGCTGTCACAAATATTGTTTTAGACCCTATTTTCATTTTTGGATTGAATATGGGGGTACAAGGTGCAGCAGTTGCGACAGTCATGTCACAAGCTTTAAGTGCCATTTGGGCATTCTGGTTCTTATCAGGAAAAAATACGATTTTAAAATTAAAAAGAGAAAATTTAAAAATCAATTTTCATATTTTATTACCATGTATTGCTTTAGGTGTTGCTCCTTTTGCAATGCAGGCTACAGAAAGTGTTTTGGTATTATGCTTTAACTCATCATTATTAAAATATGGTGGGGATTTAGCTGTTGGCGCTATGACAATCTTATCAAGTGTTATGCAATTTGCCATGTTACCATTACAAGGTTTAACACAAGGGGGACAACCTATTATCAGTTATAACTATGGTGCTAAACAAGGTGATCGTGTTCAAAAAGCATTTAAACTTCAAACCATTTCATGTTTTTCATATTCATCTATACTATGGTTATTGATTATGATTTTCCCAAGTTTATTTGTTGCGATTTTTACAAGTGATCCACAATTAACAGAAATCACAATTTGGGCATTAAGAATTTATATGGCTGGAGTCTTATTAATGGGTATCCAAATTTCATGTCAACAGACATTTATTGCCTTTGGAAATTCAAAAAAGAGTGCATTTTTGGCAGTCTTTAGAAAAATCTTGGTTTTAATTCCTTTGATTTATATTTTACCTATGTTTATATCAGATCAGGTTTTTGCAGTCTTTTTAGCAGAACCTATTGCTGATACAATTGCTGTTTTAACAACATCAACAATGTTCTATTTTGAAATGAAAAATAAGATGAAAGAAATGCAAACAAAATAGTCATAAGAAAGGAAAGTTACATGATTATTGAACAGTTTAAAGATGCATTTATTGATGAAGTGATGAGTGATGAGTGGCAGGAAGAAATTCTGCCACTTAAACAAATGATGGCTTATTATCGTTGTGCCATCATGGAAGTAGAAACAAAATTTAGAGCTTTAAATGAAGAACTTTCTCTTTGTTATGACCGTAATCCTATTGAATCTATTCACTCTCGCTTAAAATCTAATGCAAGTATTACAAAGAAACTGAAGTTAAAGGGCTATCCGATTAATGTTGAAACAATGGAAAAATATCTTTATGATATTGCGGGATTACGAGTTGTCTGTTCATTTAAACAGGATATATATCATTTGGCTCAATGTTTATTACAACAAGATGATATTCGTTTAGTCAAGAAAAAGGACTATATTCAAAATCCTAAAGCCAATGGTTATCGCAGTTTACATTTGATTATTGAAGTTCCGATTTTTTTAGAGAATGAGAAAAAATGGGTGAAAGTCGAAGTTCAGTTCCGTACTTTAGCGATGGATTTTTGGGCCAGTCTAGAACATAAATTGAGATATAAAAAAGTCATTGATGACGATAAAGAAAGTTACATAGCTCATCAGTTATTGGAATGTGCACAGATGTGTAATGATTTAGATGATAAAATGAGTTCAATTAAAGAATATTTAGAATAAGAATCGCTTTTATAAGTGGTTCTTTTATTATTATGCTTTATAAGCATGGTTGAATATGAAATATAAGTATTTGAAGAGAAGAAAGGGTTGATATAAAATAAAGATGAAAGTTGTGGTGGCATTATGCAAATAGAAAGATTTCAATGGAAAGAGACATCAAGAATCGTAGAAATGATCTGTCAGGTCTGGAAATTAGATCGCATGTTTAAAAGTTTAAAAAATGGCATGATTTTCTCACAAGAATATTTTTATGATGTTTTATTGCATTCCACAGATTTATTTATAGCAACCAAACAACAGCGTATTGTTGGTTTTTTAGCATTATCTTTATCTAAAAAAGAGAAAATTTTAATTCCTGAAGAATATCAAAATCTTCTCTATCATCAACATGATGATTTCCATTTGATTTCTTCCTATCGTCAAATGATGCAAAACTATCATCAAAACTGTGAACAGTTATTACAAAAGATGCATCAAAACTATGATGGAGAGATTGTTTTATTTATGGTTGATGAGACATATCAGCATCAGGGATTAGGAACGAAGCTTTATGAGTATGCAGAATATTTATTAAAAAAAGAAAACTGTTCCCATTATATTTTGTATACCGATACAAGCTGTTCTTATGAATTTTATGATCATCATCAAATGAAACGATTAGATCAATATCGAAGAGCTGATGATTTTACAATTTATTTATATGCAAAGGAGTTGAACTCCATGGAATATAGACAATTACCACATGGAAATGAAAAAATTAGTGTGATTGGTTTAGGAACCAGTTCACTTGGAGAATCAAGTGATGAAGAAATCATTGCGACGATTCAAGAAGCTATTGATCAAGGTGTGAATTATCTAGATTTAGCAAGTGGACATGCTAAAACATTTCAGGCAATTGGTCAGGCTATCAAAGGACAAAGAGAAAAAGTTTATTTACAGAATCATTTTGGAGCTAATTATGAAACAGGTGAATATGGATGGACAACAAATTTAGATAAGATCAAACAATCTATTCAATGGCAGTTAGAAATGTTGCAGACAGATTATATTGATTTTGGTTTTATTCATTGTATTGATGAAGAAGCAGATTTAAAAGCGATTGAAAAAGCGGGTGTTATTGATTATATTCAAGAATTAAAAAAACAGGGGATTGTCAAGCATATTGGACTATCATCACATACTCCTGAAATTGTGCATAAAGTCTTAGATATGCATATATTAGATATGGTGATGTTTAGTATTAATCCCGCTTATGATTATAAACATGGTGAATATGCCATTGGTCAGACTGATGAGAGAATGGCTTTATATCAGCGCTGTGAAAAAGAAGGAGTCGCTATTTCAGTTATGAAAGCCTTTAGTGCAGGACAACTCTTGGATGCAAACAAATCACCTTTTCCGCAGGCCTTAACACGTATTCAATGTCTTCAATATGCATTAGATAAGCCAGGTGTTGTGACTGTCTTACCTGGTGTTAGAAATCGTGATGATTTAAAAGAAATTTTAAAATATACACAGGCCAGTGATAAAGATAAGGATTATACTGTTATTTCAACATTTGATGCTGTAGAACATCAAGGAAAATGTGTTTATTGCAAACATTGTCATCCTTGCCCTATGGGCTTAGATATTGCTTTGATGAATAAATATTATGATCTATCTTTATTAGGTGATGATTTAGCTAAAGATCACTATCACCATTTAGAAAAGAAAGCAAGTGCCTGTGTGCAATGTGGACATTGCAATCATCGTTGTCCTTTCCATGTTGATCAAATGCAAAGAATGGAAGAAATTGCCTTATATTTTGGAGAATAGGAGTGATGGAAATGAAAAAAATTTTAGTGTCTTATTTTTCAGCAAGTGGAGTCACTGCAAGAGTGGCTCAAAAACTATCTCAAGCTATTGATGGGGATTTACATGAGATCATACCAGCTCAACCATATAGTCAAGCAGATTTGGATTGGACCAATCCACAAAGTCGCAGCAGTCAAGAAATGAAAAATAAAGCATATCGTCCAGCTATTCAAAATGAAGTTAAAAATATAGATGATTATGATGTGATTTTTATTGGTTTTCCAATCTGGTGGTATGTGGCACCAACGATTATCAATACATTTTTAGAACAATATGACTTATCAGGTCAAACAATTATTCCTTTTGCGACATCAGGAGGCAGTGGTATAGGAAATACCACTCAGGAATTAAAAGTTTCTTGTGGTAATGCCAAATTATGTCAAGGACGTCGCTTTGATAGTCAGGTTGATGTGGATACATTAAAAACATGGGCTGAATCATTTTTATAAGAGATATGAACTGAGCTAATTTGATTAAAAATTTGCGAAAGATTCATATCTTTTACTATTAAATTAAAAAAATAATCATATATTAATAATGAGAAAAGAATTGTTTTTCTTGATATTCGAGAGATGAAAAATTGAATGCAGATATTTAATGCAAGTATCATATTTTATTTGAAATTCTTATATGTTATAAGCAGAGGAAATCTATGGTAGATAGAAGAAAATTAAAAATTGATTAAGGTTTTATTGATTATCACAGTCGTATATTTTGTTGTTATTAGATCAAAGTGCGAACAGACTAAAGACGTTTTTGATTTAACTAGTCTTATCGTTTTGCTTAGAATAGTAGAAGATGGGAATTATAGAAGTAGAAAGAATATATTTTTATAGTATTGAAGTTTCATGTATTTTCACTGAATGTATGCTTTTTGTCTATATCAGTTATGTACTTGTAAAAAAAGTCAAAGATTTTCATCATTTTATATTTGATTGCCTATATGTGATGCAATATTGTATACCTTAAATGGAAGTTGAGATACAAAAAGATATGATTTCTTTGTGTTTTAAATTCAAAAGATTTTTATTAATTTATTTTTGTAAATAAGGAGTGAGAAGGAGATATATGAAAACTAAACAGACAAAACTATTGTATTTTGTTAGTGGTATTTATATCGTGACGCTTTTATTTGCTTTTGTTTTAAATATACAAAAAGGAAATCTCAAAGATATCATGATGTGTTTTGTTGCCTGTATAACACCATGGCTTTTTCCAATTCTTATGCGTTTGTTTTATTTGAAAATGACAGATGAACTCAAAATCATTAATGTGATTTTTATATACTTTGCTTCACTGGTAGGAAGTTCATTAGCTGGATATACATTACCTTTCTATGATAAAATTGTCCATTTTTTCAGTGGAATTCTTGCCAGTATTATCGCAATGATTCTTTATTGCATGATTAAAAAACAACGCACTATTTATAATAAGCAGGATTATATTCTTTTTTTTATATTTATGATGACAGTTAATTTATCAATTGCTGTTATTTGGGAGTTTTATGAATATTTTATGCTTGTCTTTTTCAATAATGACTGTATTCTACATTACACAACAGGTGTCCATGATGCCATGACAGATATGCTTTGTGCACTTGGTGGTGGATGTGTAGTGCTATTGGAAATGATTGCTCATAGAAATCGTCAGGAGTCACCTTTCTTTATGTGTATTGTTGAAAAATTCTATGATTGTAATATGAATGATCAATCATAGATATATAATCAGGAAAAGAGGATGAAGATGTTAAAAAAACAAACAGGGATAAAATCACAGTATATTGTTGAAATTGTGAATGATGATATGATTAAGTGTCAATGTTATGATAATCAAACAGAATATACATACTTTGAAAGGTTCGCTGCATCAAAGAATCTTAAAAAGGGTGATTTATTAGCGGATGGTGAATTTGGAAAACTGATTTTATTAAAAAATAAACAAAAAAGAAATTTCTTTAGTCACAAACATTAAGAAATAATGATACAATATAAAAAAGAGGTGTCATTATGAAAAAATTAAAAACCATATGGTATAGCTGTTTAATCATTTATATTGTCACTTTAATATATGCTTTTTATGTCAATTGGCAAGGAAAGTATTTTGGAATGACTTTTGTTGCCTGTCTGACACCGTGGATTTTACCTGTACTCATGAAAATATTACATATCAAAGTTCCATTAGAATTTTATATCATTAATCTTGTTTTTGTTTATTTTGCCAGTCTTTGGGGAAGTTGCCTTGGAGGCTATTCAACGCCCTATTATGATAAATTTATACATTGTGCCAGTGGTGTTGTCATTTGTGAATTGATATATTTTATCTATAAATATTTTTTGAGAGAAGATCATCGTCAAAGTCTGATGTTTCTATTTTTGAATGCTGTTAATGCTTTAGTGGCTTTATTATGGGAGTTTTATGAATATGCTTTGTTAGTCTTTTTTAACTATGATGCTATTAATCATTGGACAAGTGGTGTCCATGATACATTGACAGATATGCTGGTTGCTGTGATTGGCGGGCTTGTTTTATCTTTCTATTTGATACATTTTGATCAAAGTCCCAAAGAACATTTCTTTGTGTCTTTGGAAAGAAAGATTTATCAGTTAAATCATAAAAAAAACTCATAACGATATGAAATGATACAGAGAATGAATGATCAATATTCATTCTTTTTTATATGAAATATGCGATTATCAAAAGATTAAACATTATGTATTATTGTAGATAGAGTTGTCATTTTTATACCTAAATATACAAGAAGTGGTATAAATGATAAAATATTGCCGAGGAAATAGAAACCTTGTCGTTTATGATTGTAATGATTATGTAAAGTTACGGAATTTATAAACAACAGAAAGTCTCTTAGAAGATGTGAAAAACATGGAACATGAAAATAGATGAAGAAAAATCATTTGGGAAAATCGAGATGAGATTTTCTCTTTTTTATGTAGTTGGTATTTTGATGAAAGTTTAGTATAATAGACATATGGTGGTGAGGGCAATGGAAACTTTTTATAAACAGGAAGATTTAGAAGTCTTTAGAAAATGGGTTTATTATCAGGTGACAAGTGATCCTCGCTTAAAGCTAGAAAAATATGATTCAAGAACTTATAAAATTTATTATAAAAATCGTGTTGCCAGATTTGTTGTTTGGCCTATAGGAATTGTAGAAGAAGCGATTATGGAAGGAGAAGAACTGTTATTTTATTTACATTATCAGTTTTATAACTTTCATTATGCAACCAATCTGTTTCATCGTATGATGGAAAAACTGCTTGAAGATGAAAAGCCAAATTATCATATTTTATTATGTTGTTCAGGTGGTATGACAACGGGATATTTTGCTGAAAAATTAAATAAATATTGTCAGTTAAATCATTTACCTTATCATATTGATGCAACAGCAGTTTATCAGTTAGAAAATGTTTATCAAAAATATGATTTGATTCTCATCGCTCCTCAACTCAGATATAAACAACATGAGTTATCGCAAAAATTAAAACCTGTTTTAGTAGATAATATAGATGCTTCTATTTTTGCTACTTATGATTGCCAAGCGATGATTGAACATATAGAAAAAATAATAAAGGATGAAAATAAATGAGTGAAAAAGAAAAAATGAAGGCTGGGCATTTATACCAGTCATATGATCAGGAATTATATCGTGAAAGAGAGATATGCAAACGAATGCTCTATGAATATAATCGTTATACTCCTGTTCAAAAAGAAGAAAAAGATGTTTTATTAAAGAAATTATTGAATTGTAAAGGTGAATTATGGATTGAACCACCTTTTTATTGTCAGTATGGTTACCATATTACGGTTGGTATTGATTTTTATAGTGATGTTAATCTCACTATTTTAGATCAGGGACTTGTAGAGATTGGAGATCATGTTGTCATGGGACCAAATGTGAATATCTATACTGCTTCTTATCCTTTTCATGAAGGACAAAGGATGCAAGGCTTAGAATATGCACGTCCAGTTAAAATTTATGATTATGTCTGGATAGGTGGGAATGTGACTATTTTACCAGGTGTTAAGATTAATCAGGGTGCTATCATTGGAGCAGGGAGTGTTGTCACTCATGACATTCCGCCATATGTGATTGCTGCAGGGAATCCATGTCAGGTGATTCGACCTATTACCAAAGAAGATCTTCATAAAAAATGGTAAATAACACAATTTGAAAAATCTTTTTACCTTGTTTTAACACTTCTTTTTGAAAGGAATGTTAAAATAACTTTGGTGGTGATAAGAGTGGATTATTTGGGATTGATTGTTCCAGGATTGTTTTTAGCCATATTAGGGGTATTAAATCAAATAGAGGGTCATGAAAAGTTATAAAAAATCTTTTCGATAAAGAAAAAAGAGATTATAAGTTCGACTTACAATCTCTTTTTTGTATTATTATTTTTCGAAAGTTTTGTATTATATGAACTACAATCTCCATCTCTCTACCAAATAACTTCCACCTTGCTCTTCTTCCTCACCATATCCGTATCTCTACGGACATATCTATTTTAACATTTTTTTACAAGAATGCAAGAATCTTTTGTCAAATTATAAATGATTATGTGGAAGATCAGAAAAATTAATAAGTTTAATATGATTTTCTTGTATGAAAGTTTTGATTTCTGGTGAAGTTAAAAGTTCAAGTTCTTTTATACGTGGTAAGTTATAGCTGGACATATCATAGAGTCTTTGATCAAGATAAGCAGGGTGACACATGAATTCCAAAGGTCCATGATAGGATGAAAGAATTTGTGTAAAATATTGATAATTGGCATCATCATTATACATCTGATCATAAACAGGAATATAAGGATATGTATCAAGGACTTGTTCACGTTGGCGAATAGGTAAATCATATTCTAAAGCTAATCGTTTTGTAACATCCAAATGCCATGGTAATAGATGGACATGATGGTGTGAATCAATATGTGTTGGCTTATGTCCGGCTATTTCAATAAATTTGTCTATTTGAGCTTTCCATTCACGATAAAGTTCATCTTGATTAGCATGTGGTTTTCCATCAGGATAATCTTTTGGTCGAATAAAATCTCCATTTTGATCTGTATAGGATTGAGCTCCTTCTACTAAAGGACGACCAACGGTTAATACCAGGTGAACTCCAACTCCCAGTTGTGGGAATTTTTTAGCTTGTTTTAAAGCAAACTCAGCATAGGGCATATTCATCATACATGTTGTTGAAGTAATAATGCCTTGACTATACCCTACAAGTATACCAATGGTATTGGCTTGTGTCATTCCAAAATCATCAGCATTCACTATTAATTGATTAATCATAAAAAATTACCTCCTATACATGATTATACTCGAAAAATAAAAATGGAAGTGTTTTTTTCATATTCTTAAAATAATTCTTTGAGTCTTGTAGATGATTGCTATATAATAGAAAAGAAATCAAGGAGGGTTATAATGAATAAGATTACGGGTTATACAGGATTATATGGTATTGTTGCTAATCCTATAAAACATTCCTTTTCACCAATGATGCATAATACAGCTTTTCAATACTTGGGTATTGATGATGTTTATTTGGCATTTGAGGTGGAGGAAAATCATTTTGCCAATTTTATAACAAGTGCCAGAATATTACCCATCAAGGGATTTAATGTATCCATGCCATATAAAGTGAAGATTTTATCTTATCTTGATGAATTGACTCCTGAAGCTAAACTCTGTCAGGCTGTCAATACAGTCAAAAATGATCATGGTAAGCTGATTGGTCATATCAGTGATGGAATCGGCTTTATCAAGGCCTGTGAAGAAAAACATTGGAATCTTCATCAACAGAAAATTGTTGTTTTGGGTGCTGGTGGGGCTGCTAGAGCTATTGTGGCTGCACTGACAAAACAGGCTAAGGACATTATTGTTTATAATCGCAGTCATAAGGATTGGGTTGAACAAATGAATCAACAATGTCATTGTTCTATAACATTAAAATCCTTGCAAGATATGCAATCTTTGAAAAATGATTTAAAAGATGCTTATTTGCTTATTCAAACCACAAATGTAGGAATGGAACCACATACTGATGGATGTTTAATTCCTGATGAATCTTATCTCAATAAGTCATTAAAGGTGGCTGATATTATTTATAATCCTCAAGAAACAAAGTTATTAACACTAGCAAAAGAAAAAGGTCTTGAATATATGAATGGAGAAGGCATGATTCTTTATCAGGGTGCTGTTTCTTTTGAATTTTGGACGGGACAGAAAATGCCTATATCAGAAGTCAAGAAAAGTTTGAAAATGGAGTGAGAGAAATGAAAGAAATTATTGTAGCTTCTACAAATGAAGGAAAAATTAAAGAAATCAAAGCAATGTTAGAAGAAATTGGTATCGAAGTCAAATCATTAAAAGATGTGTTTGATCAAGACATAGATATTGAAGAAAATGGAAAGACTTTTCAGGAAAATGCTTTAATTAAAGCTCAGACAATTTGTGATATGATTCATAAGCCTGTATTGGCAGATGATTCTGGATTGGAAGTCAATGCCTTAGATGGAGCACCTGGTATTTATTCAGCACGTTTTATGGGGCATGATACAAGTTATGATATTAAGAATCAGTACATTATTGATGCTGTTAAGGGTAAAGATAGAGGTGCCAGATTTGTTTGCGCTATGGCTTTATGCAGACCTGATCAACAGCCTATCTTGATTGAAGAATATTTTGATGGAGAAATTTATGATAAAATTGAAGGTGAAAATGGTTTTGGATATGACCCAATTTTTTATGTGCCAGAACTTCATAAAACATCTGCACAATTGACATTGGAAGAAAAAAATCAATATTCACATCGTGCCAAAGCACTTAAAAAGCTATATACAATTTTGAAAGGTGAGGGAGATTAATCATGAATCATATTGTTTTAGTACATCCTGCAATCCCTCAAAATACAGGGAATATTATGCGTACTTGTGTAGCAACGCATTCGAAGTTGCATCTTATTAAACCATTAGGTTTTTCTTTAGATGACAAACATATGAAGCGTGCCGGGTTAGATTATATTAAGGATTTACAAATGCAGGTATATGAAAACTGGGAAGATTTTGTGAGTCAAAATCACGGCGATTATCATTTTTTTACACGTTATTCAAAACTATGTTATAGTGATCAAAATTATGTATCTGACCAGGATCAATATATCATCTTTGGTCATGAACATGATGGAATTCCACATGATATTTTAAAACAGCATTTAGATGAATGTGTTCGTATTCCAATGGATGCTGATGCTAGAAGTTTAAATCTTTCTAATTGTGTCGCTATAGGTATTTACGAAGTATTACGCCAACAAAGCTATCCTGGTTTATCTAAAGTAGAGGTGCAAAAAGGTGCTGACTTCATTTATAAAGAATAGAAAAAGTGATATTTTCTTAGCTGTTGTTTTCGCTATTTTCATTATCAGTTTTGCGGTAGTATTTACAGTTTTCTTTAAACTGCTCTATTATTTTGATATTGATTTTTTAAATCTGAGTGAAAGTACAGGACTTTCAGCTGATGTCATTCGTCATAATTATGATGTTTTGATTCAATATCAGAGTCTTTTTTACCAAGGAGATCTCAATCTACCAAATTTTGTTATGTCGACAAGTGGACGTATTCATTTTGAAGAAGTCAAAAGAATCTTTGAAGCAATCCAAATCATTTGTGCCATCAGTGGAATCATGACACTTATAATGGGAATTTATCGTATAAAACAGCATGAATATCGTTTTTTAAGATTAACGTCATTGTTTTCAGTAGGTATCCCTTTAGTTATTGGATTTTTTGCGGCGATTGATTTTAATAAGGCTTTTATTCTTTTTCATCAAATAGTATTTAGAAATGATTATTGGATTTTTGATGAAACAACAGATCCTGTTATTACTATTTTACCAGAAACGTTTTTTATGCATTGTTTGATGCTTATTATAGGTATAGTTCTTGTCATCAGTCTTATATTATATTTGATTTATTTAAGACAAAGAAAAAAGATTCTAGAAAATATATAAAACCTGTTATGTTGAACATAACAGGTTTATAAAATATGACGTTTTTGTAGTTCTGTTCTTAAATCACTTTGATAAGGAAGATAAAGGCCGTGAATATGCAATTCTTGAGCCATTTTCACATTAGCAAGCATATCATCAATAAAAAGTGATTCTTCAGCTTGTAAATGATATCTTTGTAATAGAAGCTGATAAATCTTTTGGTCTGGTTTGACAAGTTGTTCGTTGGCAGAAATAATGCCTCCTTCAAATAATTGAAAGAATTCATATCTTTGAAACATTGTTTGAATCGCTTCTTTGTGAAAATTGGATAAAAGATATAAATGATAACCTTTTTCTTTCAATTCTTTAACAATTTCCACATTTTTTTGTAAAGGTGTCATCATATGTGTCCAATTTTTCATGACAAAGATAATCTCATCATGGTAATGAGGGTGCTTTAAAGTTAATGATTCGATGGCATCTTGAATCATCATTGTCCCCATATCTAATTCTATCCATTCATCACTGGAAAAGATAATCATCATTAAATCACCCATTACAGATTTATTGAAATATTTTTGTAAATATTTTTCGGGTTGAAAATCTAAGAGGACATTACCTATATCGAAAATAATATTTTTCATAAATTGTTCTCCGTTCATATCAAATTCACATAATTAAACCATCATGTTACTATATATTCTAGCATAGGAGGTTGTGCAGATGAAAGCATTTTTAGAAAAATATAATGGTTTAAAATATTTATTGTATTTTTTTATTGCTTATATGATTGGTTTTATGTTATTAGAAAATCATCATTCATCACGTATGATTATTACAGATTCATGGATTGATTCTTATATTCCATTTAATGAGTATTTTGTTATTCCATATATATTATGGTTTGTGTTTATGGTATTAGGTTTCGCTTATTTTGTTTTTATTAATCAGGTTGGTATTAAAAGAACATATTTTTATTTGTTTTTAGGTATGAGTTTATCTTTGCTTATTTATGCATTGATACCTACTGGTCAAAATTTAAGAGTTCAGTTATATAATGAAAACATATTTCAATGTCTGGTTAGCTTTATTTATTCCGTTGATTCATCTACCAACGTCTGTCCTAGCATTCATGTATATAACAGTGTTATGATGTGTGTATCGCTATTGAAAAGCCAAAGAATTAAACAGTATTCATGGTTATGTGTCGCTATTGTTGTTTTAACAGTGTTGATTTGTCTTTCAACTGTTATGATTAAACAACATGCATTTATGGATATTGTTTGGGCATTGATTTTAGCAATGGTTATTTATTATATTGGAAAAAGAAAGTATGCCTTTTAATGGATAATCAAAAGCTAATAAAAATGCTAAAAGTAAAAAAGAGCATTGTATCATATGCTCTGATGTTAAAGATATCAGTGTTATTGATAGTGAAATATTTATGAAATGAATACGTTTGTATAAAGTTTAAAACCCAATTATGAATAAACATAATTGGGTTTAGATTTTTATCCTTTAAAGAAAGTATAAGCTTCAAAATGAGCTTGTGGATGATCGCAAGCAGGACATCTTTCAGGAGCTTCAGTTCCTTCATAAATAAATCCACAGTTATTACATTTCCACATAACAGCTTCGTCTTTTTTGAAGACTGTTCCATTTTCTAAGTTTTCTAATAATTTTAAGTATCTAGCTTCATGCATTTTTTCAGCAACAGCGATACTTTGACATACTTTAGCGATTTCAGGGAATCCTTCTTCTTCAGCAATTTTTGCAAATTCAGGATACATGTCAGTCCATTCTTCATTTTCACCAGCAGCAGCAGCTTTTAAACATTCAGCAGTTGTTCCAAGCATGATTGGGAAATCACCTTCGACATGTAAAGCTTCTCCCTTTAATTCAGCATTTAATAATTTCATTAATCTTTTAGCGTGTTCTTTTTCTTGATTTGCTGTTTCTTCGAAGATATTAGCAATTTGTACATATCCTTCTTTTTTGGCAATTGAAGAATAATAAGTGTAGCGATTTCTTGCTTGAGATTCTCCAGCAAATGCATGTAATAAATTGTTAGCAGTTCTTGTTCCTTTTAATGTTGGCATGATAATGCCCTCCTTCCTATGATTTTTTCTTTAAACAATGTGAACATGTTCCATGAAACAAAATATGTGCCCCGTGAATATCATGTTCGGATTGTTCGTTGACCTTATTAATAAGTTCATCCAGGGTAGATTGTTGACAAACGATATCTTGAATAGTTCCACATTCATCACATACCATATGAAAATGGGGTTCAATACGTGCATCGAAATGAATAACTCCATCACCAATATCTAAGCGTGTAATTCTTTTATGATCAGCTAATAAATTAAGATTTCGATAGACAGTTCCCAAACTAATATCAGGAATCAATTGTTTGACTTGTGTATAAATATCATCCACATTAGGATGTGACCAGTCATTTTTTAAAACTTCGTAAATTGTTTCCCTTTGTTTAGAATATCTTAACTTTGTTTCAGACATACTCTCACCCCTTATTAATAATGGTTACTATTATTATACCATATATCCTATGATTGTCAAATAATCCTGATGTTGAAATCATTTTATATCATCAAGTATTGTAAAAGTAAACAAATAATAAATGAAGAGAGTCCATGAAGCACTCTTGCGATGAAATATTTTCTAAAAGAATAGGGGATACCATCTAAAATATTATCCACTTGCATTAAAACTGATAATCCTGAAAATGATAAATAAAAGCTGACAAAGGGATAGACAAGCATATGTTGATATTGTAATAATTGAATAGAACCGGAACTGAATTCTAAAAAACCTTTGATGATATTTAAAAGAAATGGGTTATGAATAATGGCCTGTAAGCTATAACCAATAAATTGAAAGACAAGCATATAGCCTAAAATAAATATAAAGGCTGTTAAAGAAGATGTAATACTTTTTTTTAGGGCTTCTACAAATCGCATCTGGGGATGAATGATCGGCTGAATACTTTCATGAAAAGACATCCATTGGTAATCTTGATGATAAAAGACAGCTTTGATTATACTTGGAAGAATATGACTTATATAAATCATCTGTGCAATGGAAAAAGGCAGTTTTAGGGAAACAAAGATAAAGCTTAATGATGAAAAGGATGCTATGGAGAGAAGATGTTGTAGTTGAGAAATATTAATATAACCTAATTCATAGGATTCTCTTAACATTTTTGCATTGGTTGGATAACCACAGAAAAAGGAAACAAAATAAAGAGAAGACATATGTGGTGTTAAATGAAAAAGTGGTGAAAAGAGAAATTGGATAAAATAACTGATGAGTTGAAAGATACCTAAAGATAAACATAAAGAAATTAAAATCATAAAGGGTAATAAAGATGGTAATAAATTAGTAAGGACAATCTGAATGACCTGTGAAGATACTTTGACAATCTGGAACATATTGAAAAAAGAAAAAAGAGTTGTAAAAAGAACAAGACAAAGTGTAAAATAATAATTAGCTTTTTTCATAAAGACTCCTTATTTGAAAGAGGTGAATAAAGATGAAGGGAATATTAGTTGGTGTTCAATATCCACAGATGACATATGATTTTGATATATCTATGCAGGAGTTAAAACAATTGGCTTATGCCTGTGATATTGAAGTCAAAGCTGTGGTGACACAAAACTTAGATACGATTTCTCCTCAATATTATATTGGTAAAGGGAAAGTCATGGAAATTAAAGAATTAGTAGAACAAGATGATATTGTGATTTTTAATGAAGAATTGACACCTTTGCAGATCAAAAACTTAACTGATCAATGTCAGGTAGAAGTGACTGATCGTAGTGATTTGATATTACGTATATTTGCTTCAAGAGCGAAAACAAAAGAAGCCAAATTAGAAGTCGGCATAGCCAGACTTCAATACTTACTTCCCAGATTAGCAGGAATGAAACAGAATCTTTATTCTCAACAGGGAGGTATGGGTTTTCGTGGTAGTGGAGAAAAGCAGATTGAATTAGATCGTCGTCGTATTCGTCGTCAATTAACGCAGGCTAAACGTGAATTAGCGATGATTGAAAAACAGCGTCAGACACAAAGACAGTTACGAAAACATCACCAGGAAAAAGTGGTTTGTTTAGTGGGATATACAAATAGTGGTAAATCTTCTTTATTGAATGCTTTGACTTCTAAAAAGGTCTATGAAAAAGATATGCTTTTTGCGACTTTACAGACATCATCAAGACGTGTTTATATGAAAAAGCATCATGTCATCATGAGTGATACAGTTGGTTTTATTCATCAGTTGCCACATTCATTTGTGCAATCTTTTCGTTCAACATTAGAAGAAGTGAAAGATGCTGATTTGCTTATTCATGTGATTGATGCGTCTTCACCTTATTACCATAATCAAATAGAAACAACTTTATCAGTTCTTAAAGAACTTGATGCTTTGGATATTCCAATGATTTATGTTTATAATAAAATGGATTTGGTTCATCAGCCCATTGTTCATGAACAGGGTATATGCATAGATGTTTCAGTGAAAGAGAAAAAGCATTTAGATGATTTAGAAAATATGATCATTGATATTCTCTTTAAAGATTATGAATTGATAAGTGTTTATATTCCTTATGAAGAAGGGCATATTTTTAGTGAAATAGAATATCAATATGAAATACTTCATACTGAATATTTAGAAAAAGAAATCTATGTCAGCTTTTATGTGAATCAAAAACATAAACAGCGTTATCTTCCATATATGAAAAAAACGGATAGTTTACAATAAAATGAGCTATCCGTTTTATTATGAATATTTTTTATAAACAAAAGGTTTATGAATATTGTCTCCTGTTTATAAAGCAAATGATACTACCAATTAAAAAGAGAAATAATAAACTGATTTGTAAAAATCTTTTCATTGAAATAACCTCCTTTATTAAAATATAAAAAATAAATAACAAAGAATCATAGAGTAAATATGGAAAATCATGTAAAAATGATATGAAAAAAACATAGAATATATCTATGCTTGAATGTTTTTTTGAATTGTTTGAATAATGCCACGATAGTTTTTCGTCGCAAATAAAGTTGCATCAATACAATAAACTGGAATTTGATGTTGGGTATAAGCTAGAATTTCAGGTTCCATATGTGCAATTTGTGGTGCCAGATACAAGGCATCATAGTTTTGATAATTTTGATAAAGCTGATCTAATGATAATGAAACGAGCTGAAAATGTAGGTTTTCCAGTTCACAGACTTGTTGCATTTCTTCAATGAATACAGAAGTTGATAAACCACCAGTACAACAGAGCGCAATTTTCCATTCTTTTTGTTGGGTATACTGAATGATGGTTTGATAAAATTTATGGAATAAGTGATAACATTGTGCCAAATCAGTAATCGTAAAATGTAAATAAAAGACAAGTTTTTCATCTTTGATACGCAAAATCTCTTCTTCTACGATATTATTATACCAAATCGTTATTTTCCCTTTCACTTTTGTTGTAGACAAACAGATAACTTTTAATTTTTCATTTTCTGTTTCTACATGATACTGGATATGATCTTGTTGGTATTGTTTATCATGACACAGAATCCATTTAAAAAATAATTGATTATAAATTGTACGATAGAATTCATCAAACATCATTTTCTCACCTACTTCTTTTATCATATACTATTTTTTAAAAAATAGATAATTTTTACAAAAAAAGAAAAGAAACATTGTAAATGAACAGAACAACACAATGAATTTGCATAACTTATAAATGGAAGGAGGGAAATTTATGAAACGTTCTCGTGTGTGCAATACTGCACAAGTGAAAACGTCTTGTCATACAAGTGTCAGCAATGATGTGGAAACTTTAGTGAAAAAACCACTTCATATTTGTAAAAAAGTAGATAAAGAAGAAGCATGTCAGGGAGAAACACTCACTTATACAATTAAAATTAAAAATCCATCATTGGTAAAAGAAACACAAGTTGTCTTTAGTGATTATATGGATGAAAATGTGGAATATGTGGAAGACTCATTTTATGTTAATGGTCATGAACAAACACCCGCAATTGATAATCATACACTTTATTATGTGATTCCATCTATTGATCCAATGTCAACTACTGAAATTGTTTTCCAAGTGCGTATTACAGAATAGAGGTCTTTGACCTCTATTTCTCTTTTAAAGAGATAATTTTTTTTAAAATAAAAGTGGGTTTAGTTTATAAAAAAATATAATTATGATAGAATGTAATGGGGTGATGATATATGGAAAAAAGAATATTTGTTATATCAGATCTTCATGGACAATTTGTATTGCTTCAATTGTTATTAGAGCGTATTGGTTTTACTGAAAATGATGAACTTTATATATTAGGGGATATTATGGATCGTGGACCTAATAGTATTGATATTTATTATTTTGTAAAGGCGATGGATAATATTCATATGATTAAGGGTAATCATGAAATTATGATGCGTCAATCTATGCTGGCTGCTTTGAAATATAATGATTTGGATTCAGAAAGATCGAACCCATATCGTTTATGGAAACAAAATGGTGGGCATAAAACAATTGATAGTATTAGAGAGTATTTACAAAAAGATTACATTCCTTATGAAGAGTATTTTGATTTAAAACGTATGTTTATCAAAGAATTAATTTCATTTATTGATTCATTGCCAAGTTATTATGAATTAGATTTGAATGGAAAGCACTATGTATTGGTACATGCTGGGGTAGACCCAGAAATCCCATTAGAAGAAAATGATGAAGAAATTTTGGCATGGATTCGAGAATATTTCTATTTGAATGAAGCAAATCCAGATTACACGTACATCTTTGGACATACACCTTGTTGCTTTATTAATGATGATCATTCATTTGATATCTGGTATGATCCAGATTATCATAATAAAATTGCAATTGATGGTGGTTTGGCAGTAGGGAATAAAGGTCAGCTGAATTGTTTATGTTTAACAAACGGTGAGGTTACAGTCATTAAATATGAGGAAGGACAATCTCAATGAGAAGTGCCTTCTATAATTTGATAAACTTCATCAATATGACAAATATTCATGATGTTTATTGGGGTGCAGCAAAGAAAATATTACAGAATATTTATAAGATTCCAGAGAGTAGTATTACTGATGTTGCGAAAATGTGTTATGTATCCACAGCAACTATTTCCAGACTTTGTCGTAAATTGAATTATGAATCATTTGCTGATTTTAAAAAAGATGTGACAATGAATCTTCATTATTTTAATCAAGATGCAAAAAGATTACTTTTTGATCATCAGCTTCCATCACCTGAAACAATAGGAGAAGGAAAAGAAATTTTTAAGAATCATTTTCAAAATGTAATTCGCAATCTTCAGGATACGTATGATAATATTCGTTATGAAGATTTGATCTATATTGTAGATAAAATTCATGATGCCAAACATATCTGTTTTGCAGGTAATTTCTTTACTCAGTCAGTGTCAATGCAATTACAGATTGAACTTTGTTATTTGGGTAAAGATTGTGTGGCTATGTATCCTTTAGAACAACAAAAAAACATTTATAAAACTTTAAAGGATTGTGATTTAATTATTGTATCTTCTATTGCTGGTGGTTTTTTCAAAGATCATATTGAAACAATGAGAGAACTGGTGAAGACAGAAGCATATGTGATTGCTATTACACAATTAGAGGAGTTTCCATATAGTGATAAGGTCGATATGATTTTAAGAGTAGGAAATGATCATCATTCATTGATTGGTAAATTTTCTATTACATATATCTTTGAAGTATTAGAAGCCTTATATCATCTTAAATACGGTATGAAAAGCAATGAAAAAAGCAACGATTACTGAGAAGTATCGTTGCTTTTTGAAGTTAAGACAACAAAATTCACCTGATTTGGACATAACACTTTATATGGGAATGAAGAAGGACCACTTAATCCATTAGAAACGATTAATGTCGCATTTTTTTCTTCATATTTTCCATGATTATAAGTCTTAGCTCCCTCAATTGGGAACATAGCGCCCAAATAAGGCAGATATACAGAACCACCATAACTATGTCCTGATAATTGTAAATCCACAACATTTTTGGCTTGTGTAAATGTATCAGGCTGGTGTGAAATGCCAAGAATCAATTTATCTTGAGATGTTTTAAATTGAGAAAAATCATATTCATCATCATAGGCAACTAAAGTAAAATTGGTTTCCTTATAATAAATAGGTCTTGTTTCATTGCTGAGAACTTCAAAACCACCATTATTCAACACTTGTGTGACTTCTAATGATGAAGCTTCATCATGTTCACCAAGAACAGCTAATTTACCATACTGACATTGAATCTTTTTTAAGATTTGAGAAACTTCATCAGCTTTAAAAACTTGTTCATCATATAAATCTCCACCAAAGATAACCATATCAAATGGATATTCATTTAATTCATCAACAATTTTTTCAAAACGTGTGATGCTATCTTGGTCAGTGAGATTAACATCTGATATGAAAGCAATTTTAAAGCCATTTAATTGTGAAGAAACAAGAGAACTTATATATTTTTGTTCATAAAATTCATAATCTTCTGGTGAAATGGCATAAACATAATAACCGAGAAAACATAAACCAAAGACGATTAATAATAAAATTAATCGTCTAATCAGCTTTTTCATACTTTTTTATTCATAATGACAGGAATAATCATTGGATTTCTTTTTGTTTTCTGATAGAAATAAGGAGCCAATGTATCCCTGATTGTATTTTTGATTTCACCAAAAGTTGTTTTTCTTTTTAATAATTTAGAAAGTTCTCGACTAACCAACAACTCAGCTTCACGAATCATATCCTTGCTATCTTGCATATACACAAAACCACGTGACATAATGATTGGTTTATTTAATAAACATCCTCCGCGAGAGTCCATAGAAATAAGGACTGAAACCATACCATCTTCACTTAAAATCTGACGGTCCCTTAAAACAGCAGTAGATAAACCAGTAATATCATTACCATCTACATAGATATCATCAACATGAATACGTGGTCCAAGACGTGCTTCTTCATTGTGTAAAAGAATAGAATCACCATTAGATAAAACAAAGGCGTTTCCTTTTGTGAGTCCAACTTCTTCAAATAACTTCGCATGAATTTTTAACATACGGTATTCCCCATGAACCGGGAAGAAATATTTAGGTCGTGTTAATAATAACATTAATTTTTGTTCCTCTTGAGAGGCATGTCCTGAAGTATGTAAGTTATTGATGGCTTCATTAGTTAAAACTCTGGCACCAGCACGGTATAATTTATTGATAACCTTGCTGACACTGCTGGCATTTCCAGGAATTGGATTTGATGAAAAGACAACAGTATCTCCTGGTTTAATAGAAACTTGACGATGTGTTCCATTCGCAATTCGGCTTAATGCAGCAAGCGCTTCTCCTTGGCTACCAGTACATAGAATTAAAATTTCATTATCAGGTAAGTTTTTAGCTTCATCATTTTTAATAAAGAAACGGTCAGGACATTTAATATATCCCAGTTTTCTAGAAACCTGAATATTGTTTTCCATAGAACGACCAAATACTAAAATCTTACGATTGAATTTAACAGCCGCATCAATAATCTGTTGAACACGGTGGACGTTAGAAGCGAATGTCGCAACAATTAAGCGACCTTCCGTCTTTCTGAATTCTTCTTGTACACTATAAGCAACCTGTTTTTCGCTAATGGAGAAGTTAGGAACTTCAGCGTTCGTAGAATCACTTAAAAGAAGAGTCACACCTGTTTCACCTAAAAAGGACATAACCTGAAAATCAGCAGGATCACCAACTGGCGTTAAATCAAATTTAAAATCTCCAGTCGAAACAATGCGACCATTAGGTGTATTCACAACAATTCCTAAAGATTCAGGAATAGAGTGGTTGGTTTTAAAGAAACCAATATTAAAATATTTTGTTTTAACTTGTGATAAATTATTGATTTGAATCAATTTTGTGGCTTGAGTTAAACGTTTTTCTTCAAGCTTTCTTCTAATCATGGCACAAGCTAATGGTGAAGCATATATAAAAGGAATGTTCACAACCTGTAATAGAAAAGGAATTCCTCCAATATGATCTTCATGTCCATGTGTAATCAATAAAGCTTTAATTTTCTTTTGGTTACGTTTTAAATATGTATAGTCTGGAATGACGTAATCAATTCCAGGAAGTCCATCTTCTGCAAATTTAACACCGGCATCAATAATGACCAATTCATCATTGTGTTCAATGCAATACATATTTTTTCCAACTTCGTTAAGACCACCTAAGGCAAAAACTTTTGTATCAGTGGATAATGATTCTTTTTTGTGTTTGTTTTTATTATTATAGGATGTTCTTCTTTGAAAAGAACGTTTTTGAGGCATATCTGCCATTCATTCTCACCTTTCTTTCTATCGATTTATAATGGATGTCTTTTTGAGATAGTTTTCAACAGCATGATGAAAGTATCTATACTTATATATATTATACCATTTTTCATATGTTTTTTCATCAGTGCTCTCTATTTTATCTATTATTATGATAAAAAACTGTTGAAAAATGAAAATCTATCTTATTGACATACTGTATCATAACTGAAAATATAGTGAAATGCAAATAGAAGATACGAATTTAACAAAAAAGCTACTCCTTTGAGTAGCCGTTAAATCTTTTTACATGCACCAATAGCTAAAGAATGAGGTCCAATATGACAAGCAACACTTAATGAAAGTGGGTCACAAATGACTTCATGATTTGGGAAAGCTTCTTCCACTTCTTTTTTGAATTCAAGTGCCAAATCTCTATCATATGTATAAGCAATCATGATATGAGCCTCTGACATATCTTCATGTATGGGATCAATACGTTCTTTAATATCTTTTTGAAGGGCTTCAATCATTATTTTTGATGCCTTTTGCATTGTACGTGTTTTTTGGAAAGAATCTAATTTTTCACCTTGAATTGTGAGAACAGGTTTGATTTTTAATAATCCTCCTAAGGCTGCAGCAGCTGGTGTAATACGACCACCTTTTTTTAAATATTCCAAAGTGTTCACAGTAATATAGATAGATGCATTGAATTTATTTTCCATTAAGATATCATGAATTTCTTTTGCATCTTTACCTTGTTTCGCTAATGCCATGGCATCCAAAACATCCCGTTTTTGAGTCACAGAAATACGTTGTGAGTCTACAACAAAGACTTTTCCTTTATAATCTTCATCATCAGCTAACATCATAGCAGTCTGGCAAGAACCACTTAAACCACTTGACATTGGAATATGCACAATCTGATCATAATCTTCTAAAATACGATCAAAGAAAGCCGTCACTTCTCCAGCGGCTGGCTGTGAAGTAAAAACTTCAGCTCCATTCATTAACTTATCATAAAACTCTTCTTGAGTCAGATTGATATCTTCTTTATATTCCTGACCATCAATAGTAAAAGGCATAGGTAAAACAAAAATTCCTAATTCCTTGGCTTCACTTTGCGTAATTCCACTATTACTGTCAGTCATAATTGCTACTTTCATGAAATTCCTCCTTATGTTAATAATATTATTGTATCTAAATAAAAAAATAATGCAACTCTTTTTGTGCATTGAGATATATTTCTAGGGTGAAAATAATAATGATATATTCATATAAAATTGCAAAAAAGATATGATATAGATTGTGAATGTGATAAGATAATGAAAAAAGAAAAGAGGAATGAAAATGCTAGATCGATTGATTGAAAAATATGCTGGCTTTGGTATGAGTGTCATAGAAGCTACCATTATATTTATAGTTGGATGGTATGCTGTGAAAATAATATTACATATTCTTTCAAAGATGATGAGAAGAAGTCAGATTGATGCGATTATTGAGAATTTTGTTATATCTATATTAAATATAGGATTAAAAATCATTGTGATTATAACTGTCATTGCACAGTTAGGTGTACCTACAACATCATTAGTAGCTGTTTTAACAACAGCTGGAGCTGCTATTGCATTAGGCTTGCAAGACTCTATGAAAGGTATTGCTTCAGGTATTACGATTTTATTTTCTAAACCATTTATTAAAGGAGATATTATAGAAATAGATGGCTATGTAGGAACAGTTCAGGAAATACAGCTTCTCTATACAATTGTCATGACATTTGATAATAAAATGGTTGTTATTCCTAATAATGATCTGGTTTCATCTAGTTTTGTCAATTATTCACATGAAGATATCCGTCGTGTGACTATGACGGTAGAATTACATCCTGATAGCGATGTTCAAAAATTTAAGAGTGCTCTTATGAAAGTTATAGATCAGCATCCATATGCTTTAAAGGAACCAGCACCAGTTGTGAAAATTGGCGAATATAAAGAAAGAAGTGTTTCCATGCAAATATGGGTATGGTCTAAAAATGAATATTTTTATGATTTGAATGATGATTTGTGGGTAGCAGTCAGAGATATTTTCAAAGAACAAAATATCAAAATTCCATCACAACAAATTGATGTCCATATTCAACAAAATGATATAAAATCATAGAAAAAATGTTTAAACATTCATACAATACCGATATAATTGTATACAGATGTCAAAAAATAATATCTATATTTAGTTAAAATACAAAAAAACGTGTGTTTCGGTTGGGTTATGACAAAAAAGCAAAAAAACATTAAAAAAAGTATAGCAATCTTAAAAGAGTTGTGATATATTAGTAGAAAATAACTAACGTGATTGGTTATTTTGGAGGAGGGAAATTAAATAATGAAAAAGAATTGGTTTGCAAAAGCTGCCGCTTCTGTAACATGCTTAGCTATGTTAGTTGGATGTGGTAGTGGTGGATCAGCTGGCGCTAATGAGATCACTATCAATTTAGGATCAGAACCACCTGAAATGGACTCTATTTTAACAACATCTTCAGGATCAATGAACGTTTTACGTCACTGTGTTGAAGGTTTAGTTAGCTTAGATGCCAATGATGAAGCTGTACCTGGTATGGCAGAAAGCTGGGATGTATCAGATGATCAAAAAACTTATACATTCCATTTAAGAAAAGGAGCAAAATGGAGTAACGGGGAAGAAGTTACTGCTGAAGACTTCGTATTTGCATGGAATCAACATTTCAATGCAAGAACTGGTGCACCTTATGCATCAACTTGGATGACTAAAATTGCAGGAGCAGAAGATATTTATACTGCAACTGCTGCAAAAGTAGATCCAGACAATGAAAAATCAGATTATAAAATGGCTGAAGCTGATATTCCAGCTTATATTGAAGAACATGCTGGATGGAAAGCAGTAGATAAGTATACTTTCCAAGTAACATTTACTGGTCCATTCCAATACGCTGTTGTATTGATGGCATTCCCATCATTCTTCCCAGTAAATCAAAAGGCTTATGAAGCAGCTGGGGAAAATAAAAAATATGGTACTGATGCTGATAAATTAGCATATAATGGTCCATTTACAATTACTTCATGGGTTCATGAAGACAGTATTGTCTTAGAAAAAAATCCAGATTACTGGAATGCTGAAAATATTAAATTAGACAAAATCACTATGAGAATGATCAGTCAAGAAAATACTGCTATTAATGAATTTAATAATGGTTCTATTGATATGATCGGGTTAACAGGTGACAATATTGCACAATTTGAAAATGCTCAAGGATTTGATGATGGTGGAGCTTGGTATCTTGAATTTAATTCACAAGAAAAACCATACAATAACGCTAAAGTTCGTAAAGCTTTAACTTTAGGTGTTGATGCTCAAAAAATGGTTGATACTATTGTTCAAAATGACTCTAAAGTAGCAACTACATTCACACCACCAGCTGTAGCTCAAGGTGCCTTCACTGAATACTGTGGAGATATTTTCCAACATGTAACTAATAATGATTATAGTGAAGCAAAAGCATTATTAGAAGAAGGATTAAAAGAAGAAAAATTAACACTTGCAGAATTCTCACCAGAATTACTTTGTGATGATTCAAGTGCTGCAAAACAACAAGCTGAATTCCTTCAAGCACAATTAAAAGAAAACTTAGGTGTAAGTGTACAAATTAAACAAGTCACATATAAAACAAGATTAGCAAATATGGATAAAGGTGAATTTGAAATCGTATTTGCTGGATGGTCACCAGATTACAATGACCCAATGACTTATCTTGATATGTGGGTAACTGGAAATGGTAATAACCACGGTAAATGGTCTAATGCTGAATATGATAAGATCATCGAAGAAGCTTCTCAAATTGCTGATAAAGATGCTTATTATGCTAAATTAAAAGAAGCTGAAGAAATCTTAGCTGAAGAATGTCCAATTGGATTCATTTATGATAGACAAACAAGTTATGTAACAAGCGATAGATTAAAAGGTGTTATTAGAACTGCATTCCAAGACATCAATTTAAACTATGCTTATATTGAAGAATAGTCAAAAGTAATACTGATATTTTTTGAAGAAGATGGGCTATATAATATTGTCTATATAGCCTTTCTTTATTTTAATGTGGAGAAAAATGTCTAGAAAGGTGTGAGTTTATGGGAAAGTATGTATTGAAAAGAATCATATATGCTTTAATAACTATCTTAGTTCTCCTTGCATTGACGTTTATAATGATGCATATGCTACCGGGTGACCCATTTAGTACTGGTAAAGCAATGAGTGAAAGTACAAAACAGGCTTTACGTGAGTTTTATGGGTTAGATAAACCATTAGTAGAACAATTTATAATTTATATTCAAAATGCAATAACAGGAGATTTGGGAATTTCTATCAAATATAACAGACCTGTTATTGATATTATTATGGAGTCATTCCCTGTTTCATTCCAGTTAGGGATGTTCTCATTAATTTTTGCAGTTATTGCAGGAATTGCTTTAGGAGCCATTGCAGCTATTCGTAGAGGAAAGACTGCAGATACTGTTGCTATGACTTTATCTGTTATTGGGGTTTCAATTCCAAACTTTATCGTTGCTGCAATTTTCCAATATTTTTTGGCATTAAAGTTGAATCAGCTGCTGGGAACCCAGATTTTTGCGATTACAGGATGGGGTAATTTGAATCAGATTATTTTACCTGCTTTGGCATTGAGTTTCAGTTCACTAGCAACAGTTTCACGTTTAATGCGTACAAGTATGCTGGATGTTTTAAGTTCTGATTATATTAAAACGGCTAAAGCAAAAGGTTTATCAGAACGTCAGATTTTATGGAAACATGCTTTACGTAATGCGATTATGCCAGTTATTACGGTTTTAGGTCCAATTGCGGCTGCTGTATTAACAGGGGGATTCGTTGTTGAGAATGTGTTTAGTATTCCGGGTATGGGGAAATTCTTCGTATTGGCTATTAAAGAAGCAGATTATACATTAATTGCTGGTACAACATTGTTCTATGGCGCATTCTTAATTATTGCTATATTAATTGTCGATTTATTGTATGGTGTTATTGATCCTCGTATCAATTTAGCAAGTGAAAAGGAGTAGTGTAGAATGAAAAAGAAAGAAATATTAAAACAAGAATTCGTTCCAGAAGAAGCATTATCTCCCGATTGTCATGTTGATGCAGCGGATTTTGAGTGGGTTGGACAAGATAGTGAGAAAATGCAATCTATCACTCGTCCAAGTACAAGTTTCTGGAAAGATGCATTTTCAAGAATTAGAAAAGATAAAGTAGCGATTACATTTTTGGCTATTTTAGCCGTGATGGTTATTTTAGCGATTATTATTCCAGCTGTTTATCCATATAAATTTGATATGACAGATGACCTTCATAAACATGTAGGTATGTTTTTCTCTGGTGATGGCCATTTCCATCTCTTTGGAACTGATTATTTAGGTCGAGATATGTTTGCCAGAATTTGGCGTGGAGCACGTATTTCATTATTTATTGCATTTGCTGCCGTTATTATCAATGTTATTATTGGTGTTATTTATGGTGGTATTGCTGGATATTTTGGTGGTATAGTCGATAACATTTTAATGCGTATCGCTGAAATTATTAATGGTATTCCATACTTATTGATCGTTATCTTATTGATGGTTGTTATGACTGGTGGGGTATTTACAATTATCATTGCTTACTCGCTTGTCGGTTGGGTAGGAACCGCCAGATTAGTACGTGGTGAAGTTATGCGTTTAAAGGAACAGGAGTTTGTTGTTTCTGCAAAAAGTATGGGAGCTTCTTCTGCACGTATTATTAGAAAACATTTAATTCCAAATATTTTATCTATCATTATTGTTAACTTAACATTAGCTATCCCTAATGCTATCTTTACTGAAGCATTCTTATCTTTCTTAGGTTTAGGGGTACCTTTACCTGAAGCTTCATGGGGAACTTTAGCGAGTGATGGAATTCAATATTTCCAACAATATCCTATTGAATTAATTATTCCTGCTATTTTCATTAGTATTACAATGTTAAGCTTTAACTTATTGGGTGATAAGCTTAGAGATGCTTTTGATCCTAAATTAAGGAGGTAACGGATAATGGCAAAAGTATTAGACATCAAAGATTTATATGTTTCATTCGACACATATGCTGGAGAAGTACAGGCTGTAAGAGGTGTTTCTTATTCTGTGGATGAAGGACAAGTTCTTGCAGTTGTTGGTGAATCTGGTTGTGGTAAGAGTGTAACTGCTCAAACAATCATGAAATTAAATCCTATGCCTCCTGCACGTATCAAATATGGAACTTTAACTTTAGGTGATATTGATATTATTAATACACCAGAAGAAGACATGCAAAAGATTCGTGGAAAAGAAGTGAGTATGATTTTCCAAGATCCTATGACATGTTTAAATCCAACAATGAAAGTTGGTAAACAAATTGTTGAAGCAATTGTTCATCATCAACATTTATCTAAAGAAGAAGCACAAAAGAAAGCTATTGAAATGTTGAAATTAGTACAAATTCCAAATGCTGAAGAAAGAGCAAATCAATATCCTCATCAGTTCTCTGGTGGGATGCGTCAACGTGCTATGATTGCGATGGCTCTATCATGTAATCCAAAATTATTGATTGCTGATGAACCAACAACAGCATTAGATGTAACAATTCAAGCTCAGATTATTGATTTATTGGATGATATTAGAAAGAAAACAGGAACTGCAATTGTTTTAATTACTCATGACTTAGGAGTTGTTGCTTCTTTAGCAGATAAAATTGCAGTTATGTATGCAGGAAAAGTTGTTGAAACGGGAACTGCAAATGATATTTTCTATAATCCATCTCATCCATATACAAGTGCATTATTAAACAGTTTACCTAAACACGATACAAATAAATCTGATAAATTATCTTCAATTCCAGGAACACCACCTGATTTATTAGATCCACCAAAAGGTTGTGCTTTTGCATCACGTTGTGAAAAATGTATGAAGATTTGTCAAAAGAAACAACCACCTATTTTCAAATTAAATGATGGTCATGAAGCTTCTTGCTGGTTATTGCATAAAGATTGTCCATCATCTCAAGGAGGAAAATCATAATGGCTGATGAAAATATTTTATTAAAAATTGATAATGTTTCTAAACATTTTAGAGTCAGTGGAGGAATTTTAAAGGCTGTTAATGGTGTAAGTCTTGAAATTAAAAAAGGGGAAACTTTAGGTTTAGTTGGTGAATCTGGTTGTGGTAAATCAACATTAGGTCGTGTTGTTATGGGAATTTATGAACCTACAAAAGGTAAGATTGTTTATAATGGAAAAGAAGTTCATATTAATAATGCAAAAAATCGTTTAGCATATGCAAAACATGCACAGATGATTTTCCAAGATCCATATGCGTCATTGAATCCACGTATGACAGTTGAATCAATTATTGCTGAAGGTATGGAAATTCATGGAATGTACACACCTGAAAAAAGAAAACAAAGAGTTCATGAATTACTTGAACTTGTTGGTTTAAATAAAGAACATGCAAACCGTTTCCCTCATGAGTTCTCAGGTGGTCAACGTCAACGTATTGGTATTGCAAGAGCACTGGCTATTGAACCAGAATTCTTAGTATGTGATGAACCAATCTCTGCTTTGGACGTTTCTATCCAATCACAGGTTATTAACTTATTAATTGATTTACAAAAGAAATTAGGATTAACATATTTATTCATTGCTCATGATTTGGATATTGTAAAATATATTTCTGATCGTATTGCAGTTATGTATTTAGGACATTTGGTTGAATTGGGTTCTAGTGAAGAAGTTTATTCTCACTCTTTACACCCATATTCAGAAGCTTTATTATCAGCTGTACCAATTCCTGATCCAAACTTAGAAAAAGAGAAAAAACGTATTATTCTTGAAGGAGATGTTCCAAGTCCAATTGACTTACCAGCTGGATGTCCATTTGCTGGTAGATGTCGTTATGCTACTGAAGAATGTAGAACAACAAAACCAGAACTTGTTGAAGCAAAACCAGGACATTTTGTGGCTTGTCATCATCCTGTGAAAAGATAAAAAAAGTTTATGAAAATTCATAAACTTTTTTTATATTATAGGAATTTGGTTTCGTTTGGTTGATAAATGCTTAAAGCAAATATTAACAATGAGCAAAATAAAAAGTAATGCACCAGCATTACTCTATTTTTCTGCATGCAAAAA
>NZ_NFLD01000018.1:0-49792 GCF_002160725.1 Massilimicrobiota sp. An142
AAGATCATGAACTCCATGTGTGAGCTAAGATATAGTGACTTTACAAATGAATTTTCATTTAAGACCATATAATCAATATATTTTAAATATAGTTACCAACATTTATCTAGGGTTAGATTAAATTAAAAAAATATTGATATGGAATCAGTAAATTTGAAACGATTGATATGGAATCAGTCGTTTTTTATTTACAGACTTGTTATAATAGAGTGAGGAGGGTATTTATGGAAGAATATATTTTAGCAATTGATCAGGGAACGACAAGTACCAGAGCTATTTTATTTGATCAACATGGACATTTATGTCATATGCAACAAAGAGAATTTAAACAATATTTTCCTCATCCAGGATGGGTAGAACATGATGCTAAAGAGATATGGAACTCGGTCGTAGAAGTGGTTCAGGCATTGTTTACGATTGATAATATTCAGTCTTCACAGATCAAAGCTATTGGAATAACCAATCAAAGAGAAACAACGGTCGTATGGGATAAAACAACAGGAGAACCTGTTTATCATGCCATTGTCTGGCAATCACGTCAATCACAGGATATTTGTGATGAATTGATTGAAAAAGGGTATAGTCCTATGATTCAAGAAAAAACGGGATTAATTATTAATCCATATTTTAGTGCCAGCAAAATCAAATGGATATTGGATCATATTGATTATGAACATAAGGATCAGTTACTATTTGGAACGATTGATACATGGCTGATCTGGAAATTGACTGGTGGAAAAGTACATGCGACAGATTATACCAATGCTTCAAGAACAATGTTATATAATATTCATGATTTAAAATGGGATGATGATTTATTAGCGTTATTTGATATTCCTAGAAGTATGTTACCAGAGGTGAAAGAATCTTCATGTATATATGGATACAGTGATGAAACGCAAATGAGTGGATTGCATTTTAGAGCACCTATCTGTGGAGTTGCAGGTGATCAACAGGCATCATTATTTGGGCATACTTGTTTTCAATCAGGAGATATCAAAAATACTTATGGAACAGGATGCTTTATTTTAATGAATACTGGTCATACGCCTGTAACATCAAATAACGGTTTATTGACAACAATTGCATGGGGACTTCATGGAGAAATCACTTATGCTTTAGAAGGGTCTGTTTTCATTGGTGGAAGTGTTATGCAATGGTTAAGAGATGGTCTTCATTTAATACAAAATGTTGGAGAAACAGAAGCTATGGCTCAATCTTTAAAGAATAATGAAGGTGTGTATCTCATCCCAGCATTTGTTGGGTTAGGCACGCCCTATTGGGAAAATGATGTCAGAGGAACAATCTTTGGCTTAACACGAGGAACTTCAAGAAATCATATTGTGCGTGCAGCTTTAGAGTCTATCGCTTTTCAAAGTTGCGATGTGATCGAAGTGATGAAACAGGAAGCACATATTTCTTTAAAAAGTCTATCAGTAGATGGTGGAGCAACAAGTAATGCATTTTTAATGCAGTTTCAAAGTGATATGCTTCATATTGATATATTACAGCCACAAGTTAAAGAAACAACAGCTCTTGGAGCAGCGTATTTAGCTGGTTTAGCTATAGGTTTTTATAAAAGTCAGGATGATATCAAGAAAAATCATCAATTTGCTCAAGTATATCATCCAGTCATGAATCAACAAGAAGCTTTACAATATTATAAGCAGTGGCAAAAAGCAATTGCAGCAACATGTGTATTTAAATAGGAGGGTTTTATGAAAGCAAAAAGAATTGTGGCTTTGACTTTATTAACATGTTTATTGATGGGATGTCAGCAAGCCGATGAAACAGCTAAAAACGATCAGTCAACTGTTGAATTGATTCAAACTGATGATAGCTGGGGAATTGCTTTGTCTTCGACAGATGTCAGCAATACAGGCTTAACATTGATTTGTAGCCAAAATGGTGGAGAGATCACAGGTGAACTTCAAACAGGTGAAAAATACTGGATTGAAGAAAAGGTAGATGGAAAGTGGCAGGAACTTTCAACACCAGAAAAACCTATTTGGCAAGATTTGTCTTATACCATTAAAATGCAAAACTTAACACAATGGGATATTCAATGGAGTGACCTTTATGGGACATTACCACAAGGAGAATATCGTATTGGTAAGGAAATTCAGGATTTTCGTGGTGGCAGTGACTATGATGAAAAAGCTTATTATGCTGAGTTTGTGATTGAATAGAAGTTTACGCTAGACGTAAACTTTTTTCTATGATACAACAATGATACAACTTGTTGATATGGTGATAAGGGGTGATGGTTTTGAAGGTATTAGTAGTAGAGGATGAATTGCCAATTAGAGATTTTATTGGAATGAATCTGACGAGAGCAGGATATCAATGTGAATATGCTCAAAATGGTATGGAAGGGGCTAATATGATTGAGAAAAATCATTATGATTTGATTCTATTGGATATTATGTTACCTTTTATTGACGGATATGAACTCATGCAATATATTGAACCGCAGCACATTCCAACAATTTTTATTAGTGCCAAAGGAACAGTTGAAGATAGAGTGAAAGGATTAAGAATGGGTGCTGATGATTATCTGGTTAAACCATTTTCTATGGATGAATTGTTAGCTAGAGTTGAAAGTGTTTTAAGACGTTATCATCAAAGCATGAATACGATTCAGGTTTTAGATATTACGATTGATGTTCAACAAAGATCAGTTATACAAAATCATCAAAAAGTCGAATTAACACATATGGAATATGAATTACTAATGTTTCTGATTCAAAATAAAAATATCGCCTTGTATCGTGATGTCTTATATCAAAAAGTCTGGAAAGATGACAGAGATCAGACAAGAACGCTAGATTTACATATTCAACGTTTAAGAAAAAAGCTAAATTGGCATGAACATATCAAAACAGTTTATAAAATTGGTTATATGTTAGAGGTTCCAGTATGAAATTTTCTGAAAAAATTATATGGAGCTGCTTTCTTGTTTTGACTTTTGTCTTTTCTTTAGGTTCTATGATTATGATATATCAAAATCATCAGGTCTTATTCAATCATACTGTTGATCAATGTCTTTCAGATTATCATATTCAAATTTATTCTTTGGAATCAAGATTATTTCAGGACGCTCAGCGATATGAAACAGAATATGGAAAAAATGAAGACAAGATGCTAGAAAGAATAGAATATTATTTAAATCAATTTCAAAAAGCTTCACTCCAGCAAATAGAAAACTATACACTTTTATCGGTAGATAATCAAAAATTAGCCAGTAATATGACCACTTTACAACAGAATTATGCTTCCACACAATATGATCAGACATATTTTATTGAGTCTCTGGAAGGGAAACAATATCTATTTGTGACTTCATCTTTTCATGCTGGAAAGGATACGTTTTATTTGTCATCTAGTTATGATATATCATCAGTTTATCAGGAACGTCAGCGTCAGCTGCAAAGTTTTTTAATCATTGCGTTGTTGCTGCTGGGAATGGCATTCTTTATTTTAAGATATGTTTCTCGTTATTTGACAAGGTCTATTTTGAAATTAAATGAAGTGTCTAAGCGTATTGCAGAAGGACAATATGATGAACGTACATGTATTGAAAGTTTAGATGAAATTGGAGAACTTTCACATAACTTTGATCGTATGGCAGAAATGAATGAACAAAAAATACATCAATTAGAACAAAGTGTCATTCAAAAAGAAGAATTTATGGGAAGTTTTTCTCATGAAATTAAAACACCCATGACAACCATTTTAGGATTTGCGGATTTATTAAGAACTTGTGATATGGATGAAGAAACACGTCAAAAAGCTGTTCAGTATATATATCAGGAAGGACAACGCTTGGAACGTTTATCTTATACGTTGATGAAACTCTTATCTTTAAGTGAAGAAAAAATAGATTTAGAAAGAGTATCTATTCATGAGTTTGTTGTAGAACTTCAAAACTATTATCTGCAACAGAAGCTTTCACAAAAGTTAATTTTTCATTATGATTCAGGAGAGGTTTTATCACATCATGAGCTGTTATTTGTTCTTATGCGAAATCTGATTGATAATGCCAGAAAAGCAAGTCAGGATAATCAAAATATTGAAATAAGTATTCATTATCAGGAGCATGGTTTTCTTTTTGTTGTGTGTGATTATGGTAGAGGTATGAGTCAGGAAGCTATTGAAAAAGCGACAGAACCTTTTTATATGGAAGATAAATCACGTTCACGTATGCAAGGAGGAGCAGGACTCGGATTGACGATTGTAAATAGAATTTTAGAATTACATCATAGTCAATTGAAAATAGAATCTCTTTTGCATCAAGGAACAACGATTTCTTTTTGGTTGGAGGAATATCATGAAGTATAAAAAAAGAATTCTTTATATATGTCTTATTGTTTTATGTTTATCTCTGCCATTTTTGGTTATCTATGTGAGTGATTATTATACTTTTCATCAACAGAGGTCAATTGAAAATCAGGCTTTAAGTCAAATTGCTCAGTCACATCCCATCATAGAAGAGCTTTATCAAAGTTACTTTGGCTATGATGCTGAAGATTCATCGCAGGAAGAAACATATGTGATTAGAGAGAAGGATTCATATACGGCTTCACAACAAGAAGATATTGAGAAATATCAAAAGATTTTTACTCAAGAAATTAAAAAGTTGGTTCAATATCATATTTTATCCGAGAGTATTCTTGAAATTGATGATATCAACCAATATCAGGTTGATTTTGGAACTTTTAATATTTCTCAAGAAGGAGTTTTAGTACAGACTTTTAGAATGGGTGAAGACTATAAAGAATTGTCTTTTTTAATGAATTTAAAAACCCAGAAAATCATTTCTGTCTCTTTATGGGATGATCAGTATCAAGCTTTAAGTAAAAAAGATATTCAAACAATGACATGGGGGATGATTCAATATTTAGAATTAGATGATATAGATGATTGGTATTATAATCAAAATGGATATGAATCTCAGTCAGTGAATTTAAGAGTTCATTATGAACAAAATGAATATGAATCTCCAGGTATGAGTATTCAAGTGAATCTCATTGGAAGAATGCGTGGATTAGGAACAGTTTTAGAATAAACTGTTCTTTTTTTACAAGTTAGATACAAGTCTTTGATAGTGTGGTGATGAGGTGATAGAAGTGAAAAAAATGATGATTTGTTTATGTTGTTTATTATTATGGGGATGTCAAGTAGCACCAGAGCAATCCGCTCAAGAATCAGTCACAGCGAAGAATGATTTAATCATTAAGGATGCTCAAGATGGCGATGGCAATGAAGAAGGGTATTACTATATCAAAAATGAAAATGAATTGAATCTGCTTTGTTATTATGATTATCAAAGCAAGCAGGAAATTTATGTGTGTCATCAGGTTGAATGTCAACATCAGGATGAAACTTGTCAGGCTGTACAAGAAGGACTTTCATTTTCAGCAGATGTTGTGGTTTATCAGGATCACTTATATATCTTTGATCTCATCGGTGGAACAACTGTAGATCTATTCAATGAAAGATCGCATTCAGGGCCACAGATTATTCAATTGGATTTAGATGGACAAAATCGTAAAGTTTTATATGAACTGGAAAAAGGTTATGAATTTGAAAGCAGTCATTGTGCCTTTGACAATCAATATTTATATGTGAGTGTACGTCATGATCAGGGATATACAATGGATGATGGAACCAATTTATTTGTTGCTGATAAGGAAACTTTAAAACGTATTGATTTACAGACGGGAGAAAGTGAAGATGTACTTAATACTTTAGATATGACACTGATGGGTGTTCAAGGTCGACAAATGATTTTTGAAAAATTCTGTTATAGCGAAGATCCTTATCCTTATTTAAAAGAAAAGAATTTTAAAAAGTTTGATCAGATTACAATGAATGCCAAGATAGGATATTGTGTTGTTGATATTGATACAAAGGAAAGTCAGAACATATCAAGTGATGTAGAAAATTTTGGAGAATATTGTGATGGTATGATTTATTATACACAAGAACATTCTCTTTATGGTTTAGACTTAAAAACTCAAAAAGTAATAACACTTCAAACATTACCTGAAGTTCAAGATTCAAGTGATTATTATATTTCATATGTGATTGATCATCATTTGATTATTGAACAATATGATGCCAATCAAGAAGCAGTTGTAAAGATGTATTCATTTAATATTGATACAAAAGAGCTTTGTACTTTACATCAGTTTACACGAGATCCTCAAGAAGTTGTACAGATTATCAATCAGACATCAGATCATTTATTAGTTCAATATGATAGAGAAGGGCATGAAGAAAAAACATGGGCAGGAACCATGCAATATGAAGTGGATAAAATTTATGTTGGACTCATTTCGAAAGAAGACTTTTTGAATGATCAGGATCATTATCAGAATATTCAGTTGTTAGGTGATGGATATGTTGAAAATTAAAGATGTCAGTGTCTGTTATGGAAAGTATCATGCTTTAGATCATGTGAGTTTTGAAATGAAAGCAGGTCTTTATGCTCTGTTAGGACCTAATGGTTCAGGAAAATCAACATTAATGAAAGCTATCTGTAAACAATTACCATTAACAAGTGGCTGTATTCAATGGCATGATTATAACATTGAAAATATGAAAGAAGAATATTTTCAAATTTTAGGATATGCACCACAGATTCAAGGGTTATATGAAAATATGACAGGATTACAATTTTTATATTATATGGCTATTTTAAAAGGAATATCAAAAAAGAAGTTAAAAGATGAAGTATTAAGAGTGGCTCAATATGTGCATATGGAAAGTCATTTGAAACAAAAATGTAAAACTTATTCAGGAGGAATGAAACAACGTCTTTTGATAGCACAATCATTATTAGGTCATCCATCTTTACTTTTGTTAGATGAACCGACAGTTGGTTTAGACCCTAAAGAAAGAGTAGCATTAAAGAAAGTTTTAGCCTCATTATCTCAAAATCATATTTTACTAGTGACCACACATGTTGTTTCAGATATTGAGGATATCGCACAAGATATATTGTTTTTAAAAGATGGTCAAATTGTGACTCAGGGATCAAAGGAAGAGCTTCTTGATTGTTATCATGTGACATCTTTGGAAGATGTATATTTGTGCATATTTGGAGATCAGCAATGTTAGCACTTATCAAATATGAAGCTCTCAAGCTTTTACAAAATAAAAAATGTTTACTCATCTTAGTGGTGATGATTATCGTTCACATGCTTTTATTTATTTATCAGCAAAGTCTTTCTTCTATTCCTTCATCCAGTTACCAGCGTCTTCAAGAAACACTGGATTCTATTGATAATGAACAAAGATATACTTATATCCATAATGAATACAAAAAATATCAGGCTTTTGAAATCTTAGAACAATTATCCTATTTGCGTCAAAATGAATCTGAAAATCAAATGATGATTGAAAGTATTTTAAGTGAAAATCCTAACATTGAAAAAGAGTATTTGGCATTATATCGTCAAAATCATCAGCTACATTATACTGATTCTTTAGAGGCTGAAGTTCAATTTCTTAAAGGGATAAATGATGAAATGACATTGCTTCATCAATATCCTCAATATATCCAACAGATTCAAGAAAAAGCGCAGACATTTTCACAAATTTCTATTTTTCAACAGGATTCACAAACACAAAATGATATTCAAAAATCTGCTCAAGATTATCAGGGGCGTGAAGATATTGACATTATCTACGAAAGTGAATATGGAATACAACAATCTCTAACTTTCCCTATGACATCACTTTTTCTATTCATTATGATTTTTCTTCTCTCTTCAACAATCCTGATTGAAGAGAGGGAAAGTGGATGTTTAGGATTTATGAAAACAACTGTGAAAGGTAGTACTCTAAGTATCATTGCTAAAATGGTAGTATTGATTGTCGGTATAGGACTGATTTGTATTTTCATATATAGTAGTTTATTGTTTTATATGGCATATCAATGTGGATTGGGAGATTTATCTAAAAGCATACAGTCATTAGCCAGCTACTATCAATGTCCATTACGTATCAATGTCATTCAATTTATGGCTTTGTTTCTTTCTTTAAAAATCATCTCATTATCTTTTATTGGTTTGTTGATGATGATTTTCTGTCTGACTTTCAAAAATCAGACTATACTTTGGATAACGATGTTTCTCATTGTTTTGATTGAATATGTTTTTTATATTTTTATACCACATACAAGTTCTTTTTCTATCATCAAATATCTGAATATTGTGGCTTTATTACAAACGCATCTTTTCTTTGAAATATATCAGAATATTTCTGTTTTTGGAAAGCTTATGTCTTTATACTCACTTATATGGATCATTGTTTTATGTGCTTTTATGATGAGTGCAGGAATTTGTTATAGGATATTTATTTGTCCAAGAGATTTAACAATCATGACTTCCAAGCATACAACATTTACACCTGTTTTCACGTCTTTAAGACAGTTTGAATTTTATAAAATATTGATTCTTCAAAAAGGATGGTTTGTGATTGTTTTGTGTCTGTTTCTACAGCTCTATAATAATCAGCATACTTCACTTTATACTGATTATGATACAACGCTTTATCTACAGTATTTAACACAAGTAGAAGGACCTTTAACAGAGGAAAAAGAATCCTGGATTTTAAAACAGCAAGCCTATTTTCAAGATTTACATCAACAATTAGATCAAATCAGTCAACAGAATTTTCCTTTACAACAACGTCAAAAACAACAGGAACTTATTGAAAATAAATTAGTGGGAGAAAACGCCTTTTTAAAAATCGTTGAACAGTATGAATGGATTCAGGAACACCCACAGGCACAATTTATCTTTTCTTTACCTTATGAAAATTATCTATTATCTGATACATGGATGATGACACCAATGTTTGTTTTATGTCTGTTTATCATTATATGTCTGTTTCAGGTTATCTCCTATGAATATCAATTTCAGACACATTACATAACTTTATCAACGCTCTATGGCCAAAAGAAAGTCATTATGCAAAAAATAATCTGTAGTCTTGTGATTACGCTTGTTTTATGCCTGTTGATTTTTGGAACAACCTTTTTGATTTTTCAACAAAAATATGGTTTTCATCATTTAGATGCCAGTGCTCTTTCTATACCGGAGCTTGTTTGTTTGCCATCATGGCTTCATTTGGGTGTGTTGATGATTATAGATTTTTTACTGAAAATCATCGCTGCAATTTGTCTGGTTATGATCCTCCTTGCGCTAGGCTTATACTTTAAAAATGCAATGTTGACATTATTGGTGAGTTTATTTGTATTCGTATTACCTTTAAGCCTTGTTATAATGGACATTTCATGGATTAAAGTTTTGAGCCTTTATCCATTATTTTGTAGTGTATATTGTTTTATACAGGAACCAATGATTTTAGCTATGAGTATGATTCTATGGGTAGGTTTAGCTTTATATTCTGCAAAGTATTTAAGGATGCATTATCGTGCTTAAATATTTATATATCACATCTTAAATAAAAAACATGACTTCATTTCAAAGTCATGTTTTCATTTTAGCGGACACCGCCTCCGCCACCACCAGAGAAGCCACCTCCGCCTCCTGTAAATGATGATGAACCGCCACCACCACTTGCAGCTATAGAAGCATCATGTGAAGCTTTCATACTGTTGTGTGAGAACATATGAACCATATGCATTGTATAGATCGTATCTAATTGTGATTGCTCATTGAAGGTTGGACATAATCTTCCTAATTGTTCCTGAACTTTATCGGCAATCTGTAAAATAGAAGCAAAGATGAGATATTCTTCCCATAACTTGACTTCAATCACTTCTTTTTCATCAATCAAGCTCATTTCCTCTAAGAAAGTCTTTAAACCTATGATATGTTCCATTTCTTCTCTGATAGATGCATCATAAGTATCAGTGCTATGTGAGAATCTGATTTTTAAAAATGATGTATATGTTGTTTCTAATGTTAATAAATGTTGTTCTCTTAGCTCATTTTCAATATATTCATCAATGCTTTCAAACCATTCATCAATTTTTTCATAATTTTCTTTGCACCACGATTCAAACTCATCTGTTTCTAAGACCTGATTAGAACCAGCTGCCTGTCTAAAAAATTGAAATAACTTTTTCTCTAATGGATGTGTAATAGGAATATCGTTATCTAAATCTATTGAATAACCATCTTTTTTAAAGAAGAGGAATTGTTTGACTTCTTCTTTTTGAAATTCAATATAGTTTTCTTTAATCCATCTTAATAGAATAGCAGCAATCAGGCCATCACGATCTTGATCAGTAATCAAACCTAATTTTTTAGCATAGTAATAGAATTGAAATAAATCTTTTTGACAAGGAATATCTCTAAACATTGGTGGTTCATGATTCAATGGAATATGATCGTTGAATTGAAAATCAACACGACCTCTTGTATAAGCCACAATCAATACGACGACAACTGCACCAATCAATCCTATCGCTGCAAAGACAATAGCGATAATCATCGCAGTATTATCTTTATACATGAAAGAGTTGTAATAATCTCCCTGATCATAAAATTCGTCTTCATATTCACTGCCATCAATCGCATCTTCTAATATCTTTTGAAAAGATTGATCATTCACATGAGCGTTTGTAAATGTTTCATTATCAATTTGCATCAATAATTGCATCTTAGCACCTTCAGGTACAGCACTTTGTGTTTCCATAATGACATCACCATGATCAAAATAGACAACACCCTGATATCCAAAGGCCCAGATTTTCGCATTGTTTTTGTTGAAATCATGTGAAGATGAAACGGTAATCTTGACATGTTGAGGTTCTAACTCCATTTCTGAAAAGAAAGCATAGTTAAATCCTTGAGTGTCCTGATATTGTTGGACAAAATTGGCTATATCATATTCAAATGTATAAGTTCTTCGTCCATACTCACCAATACCAAAGCAGAGTTCATAGCGATCACCATCTTGAATCATCCCACATTTGCCATCTTTGTCTTCTTTATCAAGATCGACATCCCATTCACCAATATTTTGATAACGCTTGCCTTGATCATCAACAACATTAAAATTCGATATATGAGAATCTCCCATATTATCAAAAACTTTATAAATTTCTGTTCCCTCTTCAATATTGATATCCCAAATTTCCTGCACATGTGCACTTCCATCATTATTTAAAGTTGTATGGATAGAGATGTCATTTAAATGGGTATCAGCTCCATAAACCAAAGAAGATAACGATGGTATGAGAATGAGTAGTAAAGAAAATATCAGACATATTTTCTTTTTCATATTAAAATTTCACCTCAGGAATCTCTTTATCATTTTCATTAATTTCAAAGTAATTAAATCTTTCAAAATGAAATAGACTGGCAATTATGCTAGATGGGAACATCTCTAACTTATTTGTATAACTATAAACGGAATCATTATAGAATTGTCTAGCAAAACTAATCTTATCTTCAGTTTGTGTTAATTCATTTTGTAAACTGACAAAGTTTGTGTTCGCTTTTAAATCAGGATAAGCTTCACTAATAGCCATAATCTTATTTAAGGCCTGTGTCAATTCTCCCGCTGCTTCCATTTGTTCACTTGGAATAGAAGCGTTCATATATGTGTTTCTGGCTTGCATGACACTATCCAAAGTTTCTTTTTCATGTTTAGCATAACCTTTGACAGTTTCAACTAAATTAGGAATCAAATCAGCACGTCTTTTTAAGACAACATCAATTTGTGCCCAATTTGTTTTCACTTTATTTTTTTCTCTCACTAAGGCATTATATGAGACAATCACATATAATACCAAAACAACAATGAGAATACCTACTATTATTAATATCATAATCCTTTCCTCCTATAACAACATTATATACTATTCTTTGATGAAAATTGTAAATTTTTTGTTAAATCATCAGATAAATAGAATTGTTTTATGGAATATTTATTTCAAAAAAAGTAGATAAGTGTTTGATCTTATCTACTTGGTTTTGTCCAGTTTTCTTTTTTTATACCATAAATAATACCAATAGTATCAGCTAAGAACCAGCCAATAGGAATAGCCCACCATATCGCAACAGTACCTAATATTGGAGCGAAGGCATAAGCCAAAGCGACTCTTGTTCCTAAAGAGGCAATTGTTAAAACAACAGAAATGCCAGGCTTTCCAACACCACGATAATAGCCATAGAGTAAAAATAAGCATCCAATTCCTAAATAACACATACCTTCAATCTGTAAGTATTCAACACCTTGACGAATAATTTCAACTTCTTCAGGATGAATGAAAATCAGCATGAGTGTAGGTGCAAAAATATAGACAATTAAAGAAATGAAAATACAGAAGATACCAGAAATCAGGATAGCTGATTTAAGCCCTTTGTGGATACGTTCTGGCAGATTGGCACCTTGATTTTGAGCGATGAAGGTTGAAAAAGCATTGCCAAAATCCTGAACAGGCATATAGGCAAAAGAGTCAATCTTCACAGCTGCCGCAAAAGCAGACATAGTGATGACACCAAAACTATTGACTAATCCCTGAATCATCAAAATACCAAAGTTCATAACAGATTGCTGGATGCATGTTAATAATGAATAATCTTTAATCTTTTTGATAATGTCTTTATCAAAATAGCAGTGTTGTCGTGTTGGTAATAAATCTTTTTGTTTGATGAAAACATAAATCATAATACCAAAACCACTCACCGCTTGCGCAATAATTGTCGCAAGGGCAGCACCACTGACTCTCATATGAAAAGAGACAATGAAATAAACGTCTAAAATAATATTGATGATGGTTGCAATCGCAAGAAAATAAAGAGGCACTTTAGAATTTCCTAATGCTCTTAATAAAGAAGCAAAATAATTATAAAGAAAAGTAAAAAAGAAACCGATAAAGATGATAAATAAGTAATCATAACTTTGTTGATAGATATCTTGGGGAATATTCATAAAATGTAAAATAGGATGAATAAAAATGAGACATAATATTTCTAGAATGACTGTAAAAATCATAATGCCAATAAAAGAAATAAAAAAAGAAGTTTTCATTTTATCTATTTGTTGACCACCATAATACATTGAAAATAAGATTCCACTTCCCATACATAACCCTAGAATGACAGATGTTAAAAAGGTCATTAAAGTAAAAGAGGATCCTACAGCAGCTAAAGCATTGGAACCAAGAAATTGTCCAACAATGAAGGTATCTGCGACATTATAGAACTGTTGAAGAAGATTCCCAATAATCATCGGTATCGCAAAGAAAATTAATGATTTGGTAATAGAACCATGTGTTAACTGATTATTCATAAAAACCCCCTATAAATTATGAAGAATGAGATCAGACATTGTATGGGCATATTCTTCCATAGATTCAAAATTTTCATTTTGAAGCCATTCTCTTAATAATATCATAAAGCCACCAATGAATATATGAAGTCTTCTTTTGGTTTCTGGAGAAAGAGAAAACTCCTGTTGTAATTCTTGAATCATTGCATCTCTCATTTCATTATAAAATTCAAATGTAAAATCCTGATTAGATAAAATACAGTATGTTTCATAGTCATTCTTTAAAATATCTAAAATTTTCATTAATAATGTATTGAGCTGTTCAACTAATGTCAGCTTATGATTTTTACGTGTAAAATATAAAATCTGTTCAATGAATTCACGTTGAAAACTCTCTAGTAAATCCTTTGTATCTAAATAATGGGCATAGAATGTCCCACGACTAATATTGGCTTCATGAATAATATCAGTGACTGTCACTTTGCTGGCAGGTTTTTCTTTTAAAAGATCAATAAAAGCTTTTTTTATTAATAATTTTGAACGTGTTGCGTTACGATATTCAGTTCTCATTCAAATCCCCTCCTTCAATATTGGACAGTTTGAACCAATGTGTCTAATATTGTATAAATCATGAATATGTGTACATTGTATACATATTTTAAATCTATTATAATATATTTAAATAAGAAAAGTATATAAGAATTTCACAATATACTCAAAAAGGAGGAGAGCTTATGATGAATTTTTATCGCTTGAACCATCGTCTACAACAGATGACTTTAAAGATTTTACAGAATCTTTGTCATCGTCATGATATTGTAATTGAAGATGGAGATTTAAAGATTATTTTACATCTCATTCAAGATAATCCTCACACAGTCTTAAATGATGAGTATACACCTATCTTATTGTCAGAAATATCTCAAAAAACAAGTCGTGAAACTTGTTTGAATTTTAAACCACTTTTAGATGAGAATTATTTACTTCAAGAGATAGAATAGCCACCAAACAGGTGGTTTTTTTATTGTTTCATCAATCATAAAATGATAGAATGTCCTGTGGGTGAGAGAATATATGAAAACAATTGCAATTGTCGCAACTGGTGGAACGATTGCTGGGAGAGGACAGATAGGAAAAGCTGTAGCCTACCATGCAGGAGAAATGGATGTTAATGAAATTATTGAATCTATTCCAATGTTAAATCAAGTTGCACATATTAAAGAATATCAATTAATGAATGTAGATAGTAATGAGATGACACCACAAAGATGGATTATGTTGTCACGTCAGATTAATGAACTGGTTGAACGTGATGATATTGATGGTATTGTGGTGACTCATGGAACAGATACTTTAGATGAAACGGCTTATTTTTTGAATTTGACATTACATACATCTAAACCAGTCGTTGTGACAGGGGCTATGCGTCCTGCCACAGCAACCAGTGCTGATGGGCCTTATAATTTATATCAGGCTGTTTGTCTGGCAGCTGATGATGGAGCCTATAATCAGGGTGTCATGGGGCTTTTTTCGAGTACGATATATTCGGGAAGGGATATCCAAAAAGTCAATAATTTTAAGGTGGATGCTTTTGAACAAAAGGCATTTGGATGTTTGGGTTATATGCAAGACCATGAAGTTCATTTCTTTTCAAAAACATTTAAAAAACATACTCTTCAATCTCTTTTTTCTAGCCAAAATTATAATGACTTACCAGCAGTAGGAATTGCTTATTTTTATGCGGGTGCAAGTCATGAAATTCTCTATTCTTTAGCTTTAAATCATCAAGGAATTATATTAACAGGATCAGGAAGTGGGAATTATAGTCAGGACTGGTTACATGCGATTGAAGATTTATCAAAACAGGGCATTATTTTTGTCCGTTGTTCAAGAGTATCACAAGGTATTGTTTTTGATGATGAAGTGTTTGATCCTCATCATTGTTGTATACCTGGAAATACTTTAACACCACAAAAAGCCAGAGTTTTATTAATGCTGGCATTAACATATACACATGATCGTCAAAGAATTAAGGAGTTTTTTAATGAATACTAAACGCAAAGGTATTATTTTTACAATGATTGCCACTATTCTTTTTGGAGTAACACCAGCTATTGGGAAAATGACATATGCAATGGGGAATAATGGTATACAATTGGCTTTTTTAAGGCATTTATTTGTCTTGCCGTTATTTTTATTTATTGTTCTTTATCAGGGAAAATCATTACGATTGAATCGTCAGCAGCTTTTAGATGTTTTCAAAGTAGGCTTTTTTGGAAATACATTGACAATTGTCTTATTGTATTCATCTTATGAATATATAGGAGTAGGAAGTGCAACGGTTCTACACTTTTTATATCCATTGTTTGTATGCTGTATGAATTTTTTGTTTTATCAGCAAAAACTCAACAAGCAACAGATTTTATGTCTTGTTTTAGCCATTCTAGGTATTTTCTGTTTTATGGATTCATCTGCATCTTCTTTATTAGGCGCTTTATTAGCAATTTTATCAGGTGTTTTCTTTGCTTATTATATGGTGGGTATGGATCATTCTTTGATTCGTTATATGAGTCCCTATGTTTTTAATTTTTATCTGGTCGTTATGAATACGATCGTGATACTGATTTTAGCCATGGTATTGGGACGTATCCATATCATGCCAATAGAAGCATATATTTTATCAGCTGTTGTTGCTGTGCTGACATCTTTAATTGGTGTTGTTTTACTACAAAAAGGTATTTATTGTCTAGGGGCATCTTTAACGGCTATTTTATCAACTTTAGAGCCTATCACAAGTATTGTTGTTGGTGTTTTATGGTTGAATGAAGGATTAACATTATTGAAAGTAATAGGATGTATACTTGTTTTATTATCGACTTTTATCTTAGTGAAAAGTCAAAATCAAGAAGGAGAACTTAAATGACATGGGATGAACTGATGGATGATTTATCAAAGCAATCATCATTTTTACTTGCTATTGATGGGATGAGTGGCAGTGGTAAAACAACTTTAGCTCAAAGTTTACAAGAAAAATGGCATGCGCATGTTTTTCATATGGATGATTTCTTTTTGCCATTAGAAATGCGTACACCACAAAGGTTACAGCAACCTGGTGGTAATGTGCATTATGAACGCTTTTTAGAAACGGTCTTAAAACCTTTATCTTTACAACAATCTGTTTTTTATCAGCCTTTTGACTGTCAGACGATGTCACTTCAAACAGTTCAGGAAATACCTTATTCACCCTTTAACATTATTGAGGGGAGCTATGCATTACATCCTTCTTTACAACGTTATTATACGCATGGAATTGTTTTAAAGATTTCGCCACTTACGCAAAAAGAACGTTTATTCAAAAGAAATCCTGAAAAAATAGATCAGTTTATTCATCGCTGGATTCCGATGGAAAATCAATATTTTGATGCTTTTGATATTTTTGAAAAGTACCCTGTTTTAGAACGATGACATATTTGATCACGCTATACATATAATATATGGGTGATATAGTGATTTTAAATGAAGCAGAAATGCAAATAGGATTATCCTTTATTTTACAGTCAGTTTTAAAAAAGTATGATGTTGTTTTACAGGAAATGAATTTGAAAATAAAAGAAGATCATCTCTTGATGACATCAGTTGTTTTGTATAATCAATATCATGTTGATGTTTTGTGTGAGTTCAATTTGAAATATGAAAATCAGCACTTTGTATTTGAAAATATTCAAGGCAAGGTTGAATATTTATTTTTACAGTTTCCTATTATGAGTTTTCTGAAGTCTTTTTTACAAGACTCACATATCATTTGGAAAGATAACCAGATTCAATATGAGATTGATTTACCTATTGAAAGTTTAAATCTAGAAGATGGACAATTACAAGTTATACTAAAAAACAATCAAAGTGTTTCACCTTGATTGTTTTTTAATACTTCATCAATTAATCCATAATCTAATGCATCATAGGCATTCATAAAATAGTCACGATCAGTATCTTTTTTAATACGACGCAAGGGTTGATTGGTCATTTGAGCTAATAAGCGATTGAGCTTTTCTTTTTGTTTTAATATATGACGGGTAGAAATCTCGATATCACTGGCTTGACCTTGTGCTCCACCTAGAGGCTGATGAATCATAATTTCACTATTTTCTAATGCATAGCGTTTTCCTTTTTTTCCAGCAGCTAATAAAAAAGCACCCATACTGGCTGAAAGACCAATACTGATGGTTGAGACATCACATTTTACAAAATTCATCGTATCGAAGATAGCCAAACCAGCGGAAACACTGCCGCCTGGAGAATGAATATACATATCAATATCAGCCTGACTGTCCAATGATTCAAGATAGAGAAGCTGACTGACAATGGAGCTTGCCATCTCATCATTAATTTCACCACAGAGCATAATAATGCGATCTTCTAATAATCTTGAGAAAATATCATAAGCATATTCTTTAGAATTCTTTTTTAATATCACAGTGGGTATAAAATGCATAAGTGTACCTCCATAATTCATTATAGAGAAATTTGTGTTGGATTATTCATAGAAAATTGATTTTTTCTTGCGTTAATATTGAGTTAAGCGAAGTTAAAAAACGAGAAAAGATTTTCATTCTTGTGAAAAAAATTATATAAAGCGCACAACTTTTATTGATTTCTTTGGGTTTGTGGACTATAATATAGACATAAATTATTAGTAAGGAGGATGTCATAAAAATGGCAGTAAAAGTAGCAATTAACGGTTTTGGACGTATTGGACGTCTAGCATTTAGACAAATGTTTGGAGCTGAAGGATATGAAGTTGTTGCAATCAACGACTTAACAGATCCTAAAATGTTAGCACACTTATTAAAATATGATTCAGCTCAAGGTAAATATGCTTTAGCTGATACAGTAGAAGCTAAAGAATCTTCAATCGTAGTAGATGGAAAAGAAATCGAAATCTACAAAGAAGCAGATGCTTCTAAATTACCTTGGGGAGAATTAGGAGTAGATGTAGTATTAGAATGTACAGGTTTCTATACTTCTAAAGCTAAATCTCAAGCTCATATTGATGCAGGAGCTAAAAAAGTTGTTATTTCTGCACCAGCTGGAAATGATTTACCAACTGTTGTATTTGGTGTAAACGAAGGAACATTAACTGCTGATGATACAATTATTTCAGCTGCATCTTGTACAACTAACTGTTTAGCACCTATGGCTAACGCATTAAACAAATTAGCACCAATCAAATCTGGTATCATGTTAACAGTACATGCTTATACTGGTGACCAAATGGTATTAGATGGACCTCATAGAAAAGGTGACTTAAGAAGAGCACGTGCTGCTGCAGTTAATATCGTGCCTAACTCAACTGGAGCTGCAAAAGCTATCGGTTTAGTTATCCCTGAATTAAATGGAAAATTAATCGGTTCTGCTCAACGTGTACCAGTTCCTACTGGATCTACAACTATCTTAACTTCAGTTGTTGAAGGTGAAGTTACTGTAGAACAAGTTAACGAAGCTATGAAAGCAGCTGTAACTCCATCATTTGGATACACTGAAGAACAATTAGTATCTTCAGATATTATTGGAATGACTTATGGTTCATTATTTGATGCAACTCAAACTATGGTTAAAGCATTAGATAACGGAACTACTGAAGTTCAAACTGTTGCTTGGTATGACAACGAAAATTCTTATACTTCTAACATGGTTAGAACTATTAAATATTTCGCTGAATTAACTAAATAATTTAGAAACTTCTTGGGAGTACATTGTATTCCCAAGATTTTTTTATGTCAAAAGACGATTTGATTCTTGTGTCAAATGTATGACAGATATTTTTTATCATATATTTTGAAAGATAAAATGATATATAGTAAGATAATACCTAAAGAAAAGACAAACTATTAAATGTCAATAATTAATTTAAATAATTATTTTTAATAGTGTTTGTCCTGATTGAGAGGAGCAATCCGATGTTCTTTGATGTATTTAGTGGATTTTTGGGTGCACTAAAAACAACTTTTCAAAATATATATTTTGAAAACTCTTACATTTTAGATTTTCTGCTTTTTTAAGCTATTGATTCGGTCGTTTCGTTTTTATAAACAAAGCGATGAATTTCACCATTGACATCAGAATACTGATAAATCTGTTTTCTGGTATTCTTTGGAAAATCTAAAGATATTGAATTGAAGAACGTATTTCGGGTTTCTTCTGGTAATCGCATGATATTTTCATGCATGATTACAAAACTGCTTTCGTTTTTCATGATTGAATAGATATATCTGGCAATACGATTAGCAACTGCAATAACTGCCAGTTTATGACGCTTTTTATTTCCGTTCTTCACTCTTTCAAATAAGTGCTTAAGAACAGGATTGTGTCGTCTGGCAAATTCAGCAATCATGTAAAGAGCGTGTCTCAGATATTTTGATCCTTTCTTGGAAATCTTGCCCATGATTTCCACAGACTTGCCGGAACGCTTGTTTCGTGGCGATGAACCGCTGTAAGAGACATAATGATCAGCATTCTTGAATCTAAAGATGTCTCCGGTTTCAGCGATGATAACAGCAGCGGTCAAAGGACCACAGCCAGTGATGGTCATCAATAGACTGTAGACATTAAAAGTGGCGGCAAGCTTTCTGATATCTTTTTCAATCAGTTTCAATTGTGCACGAATATTGAAGATGCTTTCAACAGTGTTGGAAATAACGCATCTTATATGATCGGATACATGTGGAACCAGTGTATCCTGAGCATAATTGAATAGCTTATCTATCTTATCCAAACTGCAGCGATGTTTGGATGCTTCATAAACGAGAGAAAACACTTCATTTTTGGAAGCATTTATGATATCATGCGAAGTAGGATATTGAGATAAGAGAGCTAGAAAAGCAGCTGATTTAGGTTCAAAAACATACTGAAGTTCAGGGAAATAACAATCACAAAGGGCAATGAGACGGTTAGTTTCCTGAGAATGGAGTTTTTTAATCTGATAATGTCTGTGAACGAGAGCCTTAAGATCTTGATATCCATTTTTGTTTTCAAAGACGGAATCTGAAACATATCTGACATCATCATCAGTTCCAATGATGGTACTGATAGTTTGAGCATCCAAAGGATCAGATTTGGATATATTATGGCTTTCTCTCCATTTATTAACGAAATCAGTATTGAGCTGATGGATTTCTTCATCGCTATTACAGTTTTCTTTAATAAAGCTATAGACATTAGTAGAATAGATACCAGTGACCTCCAAAGCAAAATAAGTGTGAAGACAGTGTGGATCACTGGAATACTTTCTCACAGTATTTAAAAACTCAACAACATCAGATTTAATAAACTTAAAAGATAATTTTTTTCTAAGGAAACGGGGTTTGACTGATCTTAATTCAGGGACAGCCAGAACAGCAGCATCAGCCTTGCCTTTAGAGACATCAATGCCAACAAAAAGATTGTAATCGTTATTTTTCATAAAAAATGACCTTCTTTCTCAAGTATGAAAATGGTTTTGAATTGCACCTCTAAATCAAGACAAACGCAACCTCGCAAATACGGAGACAAGTGAGAAACACTGCTGCAACAAACTCATTCGGGTATAAAGCACGCCTTGAACAGAGGATTAAGTCTTTTTGAAGCGGAACATAACGAGATGGCCGCAGAGGTGAAGAATAAAACCTTGATTCAAAACGAAACTATTATCTTAAAAAGAGAGTGTAGAAGCAAGGAAATTTTTAAACAATTGAGATATCTCAATTGTTTAAAAAAGGAAATCCTTAATTCAAACTTCTATACATATTATACGAGAGGTGTTAAAACATGAATACATCTGTTTTGATTGGTATTATGATACCATTTATTGGGACAACATTAGGTGCAGCCTGTGTTTTCTTTATGAAACAAAAAATGGATAATCGTGTTCAAAAAGTTCTGCTGGGATTTGCTTCTGGAGTGATGATTGCGGCTTCAGTCTGGTCACTTTTGATTCCAGCTTTAGATATGTCAGCAAGTTTAGGAAAATTGTCTTTTATACCTGCGGCAGTTGGTTTTTTATTGGGAATTTTCTTTCTATTATTTTTAGATCATACTATTCCACATATGCATTTGGATCATCAGGTAGAAGGAAGGAAATCGCACTTGCAACGTACAACAATGTTAATTTTAGCAGTCACAATGCATAATTTTCCTGAAGGGATGGCAGTTGGAGTTGTTTTTGCAGGAGCCTTGATGGGGAATAATGATGTTTCTATTGCTGGGGCTATTGCCTTATCATTGGGTATTGCGATACAGAATTTTCCAGAAGGGGCTATTATTTCTATGCCATTAAAAAGTGAAGGAGTGTCTAAAGGAAAAGCTTTTTTGTATGGGATGTTATCTGGGATTGTTGAACCTATGGGTGCTATATTAATGATTGTCCTGTCACAGTTTTTTGTACCGATTTTGCCTTATCTTTTATCGTTTGCCGCTGGCGCAATGGCATATGTCGTTGTAGAAGAGCTGATTCCTGAAGGTTCGCAAGGGACACATTCAAATATTGCGACGATTGGCTTTGCGATTGGTTTTGTCATCATGATGATATTAGATGTAGCATTGGGATAGTGAAGTGTGATATAATGATATAAATTGATATGAGGTGACAAAAATGGACTTGCATGAATCAGGTGAAATGTATTTAGAAACGATATTAATCTTAAAGAATCAAAATGAATATGTTCGTTCTATTGATATTGCACATACTATGGATTTTTCTAAACCAAGTGTATCACGTGCAATTAAACTTTTAAAAGAATCTCAATTGATTGTTGTAGATGATAAGGGATATATTGATTTTACTGATGAAGGACGTCGTATTGCAGAAAAAGTGTATGGTCGTCATCAGATTTTAACAGAGTTCCTTGTTTCTATTGGTGTGAGTGTTAAACAGGCCGAAGAAGATGCTTGTCGTATTGAACATATTATTAGTGACGAAACACAACAATGTATTCAAAACTTTTTAAAGAAGCAGTCTTAGGATTGCTTTTCTTTGTTTGTAGAAAAAAAGGTTTATGAGTTAAAAATAATTGTCATCTATGATAGAATAAAAAAACGAGGTGTATGTATGGACGATTTTCAGTTTGAATATGATCAAAAAAAGAAAACAAGATTAAAAAAAGGACCTATCTATATGATGGCTTGTATTTTATGTCTGGTGATTGGAGGTGTTGGTGGTTATTTTATTCATGACTTCCAGTCCAATCGTTATGGTAATGATAGTGATGTCTATAATGAAATTGCGCAAATTATTGAAAATGATTTTTTAGATACAAGTGATAATGATACAAGTTTACAGGAACGTATGCTAAATGGAATGGTTTTAGCATTAGGAGATCCTTATTCTTCATATTTATCATTGGAACAGTCACAGGAATTAGGAACATCTATTAATGGGACTTTTGAAGGTATTGGGATTACGTTTACAATGGTAGATGATGGTGCTATTGTGTTGGATGTATATCAAAATACGCCAGCTCAAAAAGCAGGTATACAAAAAGGAGATATTATTACGCACATTGAAGGAACTTCAATCGCTGGATATACATCAGATAAAGTTAAAGAAATGATACAGGGTGAAAGTCAGAGTCAAGTTGCTTTACGTCTATTAAGAGATGGAAAAAGTCAAAATCTATCAGCAACACGTCAAAATGTGGATACATCAATTGCTTCTTCTATTATGACTGTAAACCAGCAGAAAGTTGGTTATGTGAGAATTGTGACTTTTGGTGAAAATATTCATGAAGTTATTGAAACGAAGCTGCAAGATATGAAATCACAAAAAATCAACCACATTATTATTGATTTAAGAGATAATAGTGGAGGTTATTTGAATGCCGCCCAAGAGATTCTTGATTTATTTGTACCAGAAGGACAAACATTATTTTCCCTTCAGGATAAAGATGGCAAAACGGAAGAATATAAAGCAACCAGTCGGGAAAAATATGTATTTGAACATGGCTATATTTTAGTGAATCAGCAAACTGCCAGTGCTTCAGAAGTTTTAAGTGCAGGTTTGAAAGAGAATTTAGATTATCAATTGATTGGTGAAACGACTTATGGTAAAGGTGTTGCACAAACACAAGTGACTCTTTCTAATTCATCTGTATTGAAATACACTCATGAAAAATGGTTAACTCCTCATGGAACATGGATCAATGGTACAGGATTAGAACCAGATTATGTCATTGATGAAACCAATATCCATGATTTTCATGTAGGTGAAATGAAACAATCTTATCAATATGATGATGTTGATGATAATATTCAATATATGCAGGAAATGCTGCAAGAATTAGGTTATTCATTAGATCGTCAGGATGGATATTTTTCACATCAGACAACAACAGCTTTAGAAGCATTTGAAAAAGATTATGCTTTAAAACAGGATGGTATTTATTCTCAAAATGATCGTTTAATTCTTTTAAGTGCTTTAACATATCATTTGTATCAAGAAAAAGAGGATGTTTATCTACAAAAAGTGAATCAATTGATTCAATAGGGAGGTGCTAAAATGGAACAATTTAAATTAGTTTCCAAATATTCACCAATGGGTGATCAACCAGCAGCTATTCAACAGCTGGTTGATGGAATACGTGCTGGAAAAAAGGAACAGGTTTTACTGGGAGGAACGGGAACAGGAAAAACATTTACTGTTTCTAATGTTATTGCTCAGGTGAATAAACCAACACTGGTATTAGCCCATAATAAAACTTTAGCTGGACAATTATATTCAGAATTAAAAGAATTTTTTCCTGAAAATCGTGTGGAATATTTTGTTTCTAACTTCGATTTTTATCAGCCGGAAGCTTATATTCCAAAAAGTGATACATACATAGATAAAAATGCAAAAACAAATTATGAAATAGAAATGTTGCGTTCAGCAGCCATGAATTCTTTATTAGAAAGAAGAGATACGATTGTCGTTGCATCAGTGGCTTCTATTTATGGTTTAGGAAATCCTGAACAATATAAAGAAATGATTTTCTCATTACGTGTCGGTCAGGAAATTGATCGTCGCGAACTCTTAACATATCTTGTAGACCGTCAATACCAAAGAAATGATATCGAACAGTCAAAAGGGACATTCAGGGTACGTGGTGATGTCATTGAAATTGTACCTGGACATACAGAAAGCTGGCTGATTCGTATAGAGCTTTTTGGTGATGAAGTGGAAGGAATCAGTGAGGTAGATCCTTTGACTGGTAAAGTCTTGAGTCGTTATAAAACATATACGATTTATCCAGCTTATGGCTATGTTACAAAAAAGGAACAAATGTTACATGCCTGTGATACGATTTCCGAAGAACTTCAAGACCGTTTACAATATTTTAAGGATGCTATGAAACCACTGGAATATGAACGTTTGGATCAGCGTACACGTCACGATATTGAAATGTTAAGAGAAGTAGGGATGTGTCCAGGAATTGAAAATTATTCACGTCATATTGATGGACGAAAAGCAGGACAACGTCCTTATACTTTAATCGATTATTTTCCAGATGACTTTTTAATGATTGTTGATGAAAGTCATGTGATGTTACCACAGGTCAGAGGTATGTTTAATGGGGATCGCAGCCGTAAAGAAACATTGGTTGAATATGGTTTCCGTTTACCAAGTGCCTTGGATAATCGACCATTGCGTTTTGAAGAGTTTGAAAAGATTATTAATCAGGTGATTTATGTTTCGGCAACGCCAGGTGACTATGAATTAGAAAAAACACATGGTGAATATGCAGAACAGATTATTCGTCCAACAGGTTTGTTGGATCCTATTATTGATGTTCGTCCAACAAAAAATCAGATTGATGATCTGATTGATGAAATTCATGAACGTATTGATAAAAAAGAGAGAGTTTTAATTACAACACTTACAAAACGTATGGCTGAAGATCTTAGTGCTTATTTAAAAGAAGTAGGGTTAAAAGTCGCTTATTTACATTCAGATACAAAAACATTAGAACGTACTGAAATTTTAAGAGATTTAAGACTTGGAAAATATGATGTACTGGTGGGAATTAACTTGTTAAGAGAAGGGTTGGATTTACCTGAAGTATCTCTAGTTTGTATTTTAGATGCGGATAAAGAAGGGTTCTTAAGAAGTGAACGCTCATTAATTCAGACGATTGGACGTGCGGCCAGAAATGCGAATGGAAAAGTGATTATGTATGGTGATCATATAACAGAATCTATGCAAAAAGCGATTGATGAAACAAATCGTCGTCGTGAAATTCAAGAAGCCTATAATAAAGAACATCATATTATTCCACAGACTATTCATAAAGAAATTCATGATTTAATTCAAGGTAAAGAAACAATGGAAGAAGCTTCTTCATTATTACAAAAAGGTAAAAAAGCACCTCAAAAAGCAAAGAAGAAACTGATTGCAGATCTAGAAAAAGAAATGAAAGAAGCTGCGAAAGTGCTTGATTTTGAAAGAGCTATGGAATTAAGAGATATTATTATGGAACTTAAAGGTGAAAAGTAATGAAAATAGATGCTTTGGCTCAAGAGATTTTTGATGATATGATCGCTCATGGTGGAAAAGTTTATATTGTCGGTGGATCTGTTCGTGACGAAATCTTAGGACGTTATGATCAGCATGATGTAGATGTAGAAGTATATCATTTAAGTTATGAAAAACTATGTGCTATTTTACAAAAATATGGTCATGTTCATACATTTGGAAAATCTTTTGCGATTGTTCAGTTAGAAGAGCTTCCTCATTATGACTTTGCCTTACCTCGACAGGAAACAAAAACTGGTCACAAGCATCAAGATTTTGAAGTGATGATTGATCCTGATTTACCATTAGAAAAAGCTGTTTTGAGGCGTGATCTGACAATGAATGCACTCATGTATGATTACTTAGAACAACGTGTCATTGATTTATGTGGTGGTTTATCAGATATTGATCAGCATATCATTCGTTGTGTGGATCCTGAACATTTCATGGAAGATCCTTTGCGTGTTTTAAGAGTGGCACGTTTTGTCGCCCAATTTGAATTTCAAGTTGAAGAGAAGACTTTGAATCTATGTCGTTCTATGGCACAGTCACATATGCTGGATCATTTATCATATGAAAGAATTTATCAGGAGTATTGTCAAATCCTGATGGCACCACAACCATCATTAGGATTTATGTTTTTAAAAGATATAGGAGCTTTACCACCTTATTTACAGGCTCTGACAACAACGCATCAGCGTTTAGATTTTCATCCTGAAGACGATGTTTTCACGCACACGATGCTGGTTATAGATGTAGCCAGTCATGTAAAAAAGAAAACCGATCATCCTCTATGGTTTATGTGGGCATGTTTACTGCATGATATAGGGAAACCTTTGGTAACAACCAAAGAAGGACATGCGCCTAAACATAATGAAGCAGGTGTGCAGGTGTTTCAAAATGTTCCAATCATCACATCTAAAAAAGAAAGACAATATATTTCCACAATGATCATGTATCATATGCATTTAATGAATATGTCACGTCATCATGCAAAGGATTTATCTTATTTAAGACTTTTAAAGAAGATTGATGGAAAAGTTTCTATGAATGATTTGATTTATATAAGCTGTTGTGATAAGTTAGGAAGGGGAAAAGTAGCTCAGGAACAATATGATGAGTTTTGGTTATATATTCAGGATAAACAAAAACGTTTAGGTGTTCAAGCGCCATTGCCACTGATTCGTGGTGATGATTTATTAGCAAATGGTTTGACTTCAACACATTTATTTAAGCAGATGTTAGATGAAGCCTATGATTTGCAGTTGCAAGGTTTGAGTAAGGAAAAGATATTAAGGAGTTTGAGGAAGTATGAACAAAGATAAAATTATTATCAAAGGCGCAAGAGTTAATAATTTAAAAAATATAAATGTAGAAATTCCTCGAGATCAGCTTGTCATTATGACAGGATTATCTGGGAGTGGAAAAACATCACTGGCATTTGATACGATTTATGCGGAAGGACAAAGACGCTATGTTGAATCATTAAGTGCTTATGCCAGACAATTTCTAGGTGGTGTGGAAAAGCCTGATGTTGATAGTATTGATGGTTTATCACCAGCGATTGCGATTGATCAAAAGACAACATCAAATAATCCTCGATCAACAGTGGGAACAGTGACTGAAATTTTTGATTATTTAAGATTGTTGTATGCCAGAGTTGGACATGCCTATTGTCCAACCCATCATGTGTTGATTGAATCACAGACAATTAAACAAATGGTTGATACAATTGATCAATATGAAGATGGAACAAAATTACAGGTTCTAGCAAGAATGTGTCGTAATCAAAAAGGGACACATAAGGATTTATTTGAACAATTAGCGAAAGATGGTTTTTTACGTGTCAAAGTGGATGGTGAAATGCGTCTTTTAGATGAAGATATTGTTTTGGATAAAAATAAAAAACATAATATTGATGTTGTAGTGGATAGAATTATTAAAAAGGAAGGATATCGCTCACGTTTAGCGGATTCTTTGGAAACAGGATTAAAATTAACTGGTGGGGAAGTTATTGTTGAAAACTTGAATGAAAAAACAGAAAAGCTTTTTTCTCAACATTTAGCTTGTCCATATTGTGGATTTAGTGTTCCTAAATTAGAACCACGTTTATTTTCTTTTAATAACCCATTGGGTGCCTGTCCAGATTGTAAAGGGATCGGTGTAAAAAATGAAGTTGATAATGATTTATTGATTCCTGACTGGTCATTAAGTATTAATCAGGGAGGAATTCGTTATTTCAAAACATCAGTAGGAACTGATCGTATTGAATGGCAGAGATTTCTTGTTTTATGTCGAGAATATCATATTGACTTAGATAAACCGCTTAAAGATTTTAGTAAGAAAGAATTAGATATTATTTTATATGGTTCTGATAAACCTATTACATATACATTACAGTCAAGTTCAGGAAATGTTTCTCAAACGACAAAACCAATCGAAGGTGTGAAAACACTGATTCAAAGACGTTATGAAGAAACAACTTCTTCATGGTCAAAAGAATGGTATGCTTCATTTATGGCTGAACATACATGTCCAACATGTCAGGGAAAAAGATTGAATGAACAAGTTTTAAGTGTACAGGTGGGTGGATTAAATATCAGTGAATTTACTGATATGTCTATTGAAAAAGCACTTGATTTTGTACAGAATTTAAAACTGAATGAAACAGAAACAAATATTGCACGTCTGATTATTAAGGAAATTAAAGATCGTTTAACATTCTTGAATGATGTAGGATTAGGTTATCTGACATTATCAAGACGTGCTGGTGGTTTGTCTGGAGGAGAAGCACAACGTATCCGTTTAGCAACACAAATTGGTTCACGTTTAACAGGGGTTCTTTATGTATTAGATGAACCATCTATTGGTTTACATCAACGTGATAATGAAAAATTAATTAAAACGTTATGTAATATGCGTGATTTAGGCAATAGTGTGATTGTTGTAGAACATGATGAAGATACGATGCGTGCTTCTGATTATATTATTGATATTGGGCCAGGTGCTGGAGTTCATGGTGGTCAGGTTGTCGCAGCAGGAACACCTGAAGAAGTCATGAATAATCCCCATTCTATCACTGGAAAATATCTTTCAGGAGAATATAAGATTCCAGTTCCATCAAAGCGACGCAAAGGGAATGGACTATATATTGAAGTAAAAGGTGCTAAGGAAAATAACTTAAAAAATATTAATGTTAAATTTCCACTTGGAAAATTTATCTGTGTGACGGGTGTATCAGGAAGTGGAAAATCAACATTGGTGAATGAAATTTTATGTAAAGCCATGCGTGCAAAACTTTATCATTCTAAAGAAAAACCAGGAAAACATAAAGAAATTCTTGGTTTAGAAAATGTAGATAAAGTTATTGAAGTCTCACAAGATCCGATTGGACGTACACCACGTTCTAATCCTGTGACTTATACAGGTGTCTTTGATGATATTCGTGAATTGTTTGCGAAAACACCTGAAGCAAAAATGCGTGGATATGATAAAGGACGTTTTTCATTTAATGTCAAAGGTGGACGTTGTGAAGCGTGTCAAGGTGATGGTGTCAAACGTATCAGTATGCATTTTTTACCTGATGTTTATGTACCTTGTGAAGAATGTGGTGGTAAACGCTACAATGAAGAAACATTACAGGTGACTTATAAAGATAAGACTATCTATGATGTCTTAGAGATGACCATTGAAGATTCTTTAACATTCTTTGATAATTTACCACGTATTCGTTCTAAGCTTCAAACGATTTATGATGTAGGACTTGGTTATATAAAACTTGGTCAAAGCGCCACAACATTATCTGGTGGAGAAGCGCAGCGTGTGAAGCTTGCCAGTGAATTACAAAAGAAAGCAACAGGAAAAACAGTATATATTTTAGATGAACCAACAACTGGTTTACATAGTCATGATGTAGCACGTCTGATTGAAGTTTTAAATCGTATTGTTGAACAGGGTGATACTGTGATTGTGATTGAACATAATCTTGATGTGATTAAAGTTGCGGATCACATTATTGATTTAGGATTGGAAGGTGGCGACAATGGTGGTACAATTGTAGTATCAGGAACGCCAGAAAAAGTCGCAGCATGTCAAAAAAGTCATACAGGACGTTTCTTGAAAATGGTTTTAGAGTAGGAGGAAATACATGGGAAAGTCAGTGAAAATCAAAGATTTATTGAAACCAGCTTTATTTCATCAGATATCAGGTGATGAATCAGCTTTGGAAAGAGAAGTCTTTGTGCCAGAAATGAATCGACCAGGATTTGAATTGGCAGGATTTTTTAAACATACAGATTTTAGAAGAATTATATTATTTGGAGAAAAAGAAATTTCTTTCGTGAAAGAAATGAGTAAAGAATCACAGTTAGCTTGTTTTTCTAAACTGGCTAATGATGAAACACCTTGTATTATTATTGCGAAAGGATATTCATGTCCAGAAATATTAAAAAATATAGCCATCAAAAGAAATTTTCCAATTTTTGAAACAACACAGGCGACAGGACGTGTTTCCATTGATTTAACAGGAACATTGGATGAAGCTTTAGCTGCTGAAACATTGATGCATGGAGTCTTTTTAAATATTTATGGTAAAGGTGTTGTGATTCGTGGTGATAGTGGTATTGGTAAATCAGAGATTGCATTAGAACTAATTAAGCGTGGACATTTTTTGATTGCTGATGATGCTATTGAACTTTACCATATTGGTCAAGGTATTGTGGGACGTGCACCAGAAGTTTTACGCAATTTATTAGAAATCAGAGGTATTGGGGTTATTGATGTTTCTAAGATGTTTGGGGTCGCCTCAGTATTACCAAAAGATCATGTTGATTTAATTATTCAGTTGGAACGTTGGCTTCCATCACGTGAATATACAAGAATTGGTATGGAAGAAGATGACGTTATGGAAGAAATCTTGGGTATCCAAATTCCTAAAATTGTCGTGCCAGTCACTGGTGGAAGAAGTATGTCGGCTATTATAGAAGCAGCTGTGATGAATATGCAACTTAAAGATTCTGGATTTGATTCAAGCAAGGAATTTGTCAATCGTATTCTTGACAATATTAAGAGTAAATCATCATGACATTCTTTGAAGATTTTTCAACTTTTGTCACTATTGGACCAATCCATATTCAGTGGTATGCGGTTTGTATTCTCACAGGTGCATGTATTGCATATTTTTTAGGGCAATACCGTTTTAAACAATTAGGGTATTCCAAAGACATTTTATCTGATTATTTCTTTGCAGTCTTATTGATTGGAATTGTCGGTGCTAGAATCTGGTATGTTATTTTTACCTTTGATGAAATGTATGCTTCTCAACCATTAGAGATTTTTGCTATTTGGCATGGCGGTTTAGCTATTCAAGGTGGAATCTTTGCAGGACTGATTTATAGTTATTATTTCTTTAAAAAGCATGATATTCCATTATTACTGGCTGGTGATGCCATTATGCCTGGCGTATTGATTGCCCAGGCGCTTGGAAGATGGGGAAACTTTTTCAATCATGAAGCATATGGAGGAGAAGTTAGCTTATCATTTTTACAGTCTTTGCATCTTCCACAATTCATTATTGATAATATGTATATGAATGGGGTATATCATCATCCTACATTTTTATATGAATCAATGGGAAATATAATGGCTTTTTTGCTTATTGTGTTTGTGATTAGAAGATTTCAAAAACACCAGGGTGTTCAATTCTTTAGTTATTTCCTATTCTATGGTTTAGTGCGTTTCCCAGTTGAAGGATTACGTACAGATAGTCTTATGTTTGGACCAATTCGTATGGCTCAATTGATTTCAATTGCTTTTATTATAGCTGGTCTTATTGGAATCATTTATGTTCATTTAAAAGGAAAAGAAGTCCATTACATTGATATGAGTTAAATGTGGTATATAGCCACATTTTTTTCTTATGTGTTTTGTTCATGAATATTTCATATAAGGAGCGTATAATGAAAATATGAGGTGATTTTATGCATAACTCTGCAAAGAAAATTATTAAACAATATCATGATAATCAGGACGTTTATCGTTCTTTGAAACATGATATTGAAGATATTTTTACACGTATTATTGATACCCATCATTTTCGTATTTCTAATATGGCGATTAGGATTAAAAGCGAAGGCGCATTAATGAAAAAAATCACATATAAGAATAAATATACGGACATTCGTCAAATTACAGATGTTGTGGCTTGTCGTATTATTACTTTATTTGAAAATGATGTTGATCGTATTTATGATTGTGTAAAAGAAAATTTTGATATTGTAGAATATAATGATAAAAGAAAGAAAAATTATGATGATCGTATTGACTTTGGTTATAATTCTTTGCATCTGTTAATTAAATTTAATGATGAAAGATGTCAATTGATTGAGTATTCTGCGTATAAAGATATTATTTTTGAATTACAGATTCGTACGACATTACAACATTCATGGGCAGAAATAGAACATGGGCTAGGATACAAATCACAGTATGAAATTCCTAAGGATATTCGTAGACGATTAACACGTCTTTCAGCATCATTAGAATTGTTAGATGAAGAATTTGTACAGATTGCAAGAGAAGTCGATGAATATAATAAGGGTATTGTGCATATTGAAAAAGTTTTAAAAACAGATATCAATGCCAATTCATTGGCACAATATGTCAATACATCACCACGCATTAATAATATTTTAGAAAAATTGCATACAGAATTTCAATTTCAGTTTGAAAGAGATTCAGAACTGATTTCACAATCTCGACTGGTTCAAAGATTCCATTATATGGGATATACGTATATTAATGAATTGGATGATTTTGTAGAAAATCATATGAAAGAGATTGAATGGATTTCACGTGAACGTATTGAAAACAATAAAGAAAATCAAAAGATTAATATTTATAATGTTTTGGTTTGGATTTCACTTGTTATGTTAGCAAATGAAGGATCAGCAGATCCAGAAGATATCTTTACCAAAGAAAGTATTGAACGATTACAGACGTTAAAAGGAATTATTGAAGAAAAACAGATGACTGTATCTTAAAAAAATCAGCAGGAATTCATATTTTTTTGTGAAAAAATGTGAAAAAAGTTGACAAGACATGAAAAAGAGTATAGCATAAAGAACGTAAAATAAAAGAATTAGAGGCAGCAGTGTATCAGAGTACCATTTGGAGTTGGCAAACGAAGAAGAATGGGAAAGGTAATCATTGCCGAAAGATAGATATTGGCAAATCTCTATCTTGGGGTTATGGGAAATACTCATAACACTCCTTCATGAAAATGAAGAGGCGCTATTAATATGGTCATTAAAGTCGTGTTAATAGCACGGCTTTTATTTTATATGTATATAGAAAGAGAGGGTTTATATGAAAAAATTAGGAAAAGTTTTAGTGGCTATGGCAATGGCAATGACTTTATTTGGATGTGGTGGTGGTGAACAGGCATCAGCCAATAAAGATCAGTTTGTTGTGGGAATGGAATGTTCTTATGCACCATTTAACTGGCAGACAAGTCAGGAAAGTGATACAACAGTATCATTAGGTAATGCTGGATATGCTGATGGATATGATGTACAGATTGCCAAAAGAATTGCGGATGATTTAGGAAAAGAACTTGTGATTAAGAAAATATCATGGGATGGATTAACAGTGGCTTTGGAATCTGGTGAAATTGATGCCATTATTGCTGGAATGACAGCGAATGAAACAAGAGAAGAAGGTATTGATTTTACAACACCATATTACGATAGCGAAGGTATGATTATGATTGTACGTAAAGATGGTGAAGAAGCAAAGTTTACAGATATTCAACAATTCAGTGGTAAAAATGTTGTTGGGCAAAAAGGAACAAACTATGATGATGTCATTGATCAGATCAAAGGTGTTCATCATGCTACAGCAAAAGCCACTTATCCTGAAATGGTTGTTGCTTTACAACAGGGAGATGTGGATGGAATCACTGCAGAAATGGCTGTTGCTGAAGGTGTTGTTGCAGCCAATAAAGATTTAACAATTGTACATTTTGATGAAGGAAAAGGTTTTGAATGTGATACAACAGTATCTATTGGTTTAAAAGAAGGAACAAGAGATAGTGAATTCTTTAAACAGGTACAGGCATCTTTAGATAAGATTACGGTAGATGAAAGAAAACAACTAATGACTGAAGCTGTTGATAGACAGCCAGCAGGAGAATAATTTATGAGTATTGATTTTGCAAAAGCATGGGAAATATTTGTTGAAAATATGTCTCTGTTCAGTTACGGTATTCAAATTACTTTATTATATGCTGTTGTAGGAACTGTTTGTGGTTTTCTTATAGGGTTAGTTGTAGGTGGTATAAGAGCTATTGAAATCAATGATTATGATTCATCAGTCAGTCGTCTATTCAAACGCTTAGGAAAATGGATTACAGGTTTTTATATCTGGGTTTTTAGAGGAACACCAATGATGGTACAGGCTATGTTTTTATATTATTTATTAAAGCCTGCTTTCAATTGGACTCCTTTAGTTGCTGGATTGTTTATTATCTCTATTAATACAGGAGCATATATGGCTGAAATCATTCGTGCAGGTATTCAATCTGTTGATGCAGGACAGAGTGAAGCTGCAAAGAGTTTAGGAATGACAACAAGTCAGACACTTATATCAGTGATTTTTCCACAAGCTATTAAAAATACATTTCCATCAATTGGGAACCAGTTGATTGTTAATATCAAAGACAGTTCTATGCTGAATGTTATTTCTGTAACAGAATTATATTTTCAGACGACATCTGTGGCAGGATCAAATATGAAATATATTGAATGTTTCTTGGTTGCTGCAATCATTTATTTATTTTTAACAACAATCAGTACCTTTATTTTAAATTATATCGAAAAAAGATTGAATTCTGAAAAACAAAGCAAGGACTTTTGCAGTTAGGAGATATTATGGATACAATTATTCAAGTACAACATTTAAAAAAGAGATTTAAGCAATTAGAAGTTTTGCATGATATCAATTTTGATATACATAAAGGTGAAGTTGTGACAATTATTGGTTCAAGTGGAAGTGGAAAATCAACATTATTACGTTGTATTAACTTATTAGAAAGATTAGATGATGGACATATTTTATATCATGACCAGGATATTTTAGATCGTCACTTTAATGTGAATCAATATCGTTCTAAAGTTGGTATGGTGTTTCAGGGATTTAATCTATTCAACAATTTAACAGTATTAGAAAACTGTATGATTGGACAAATCAAAGTTTTAAAAAGAAATAAAGAAGAAGCAAAACAAATGGCTTTCAAATATTTAGAAAAAGTGGGTATGAGTGCTTTTGCAAATAAAAGCAGTGTACAATTATCAGGTGGGCAAAAACAAAGGGTTGCTATCGCAAGAGCATTATGTATGAGTCCTGAAGTTTTGCTTTTTGATGAACCAACAAGTGCATTAGATCCAGAAATGGTTGGCGATGTTTTGAATATTATGAAAGAACTCGCTGATGAAGGTTTGACAATGATTGTTGTCACTCATGAAATGGAATTTGCGAAAGATGTATCAACACGTGTTGTTTTCATGGATCAAGGTGTGATTGTAGAAGAAGGGACACCAGAACAAATCTTCGAACATCCTCAAGAAGAACGTACACGAACATTTTTAAAACGTTATTTAAAAGCAAATGGATAAAGTATCAGAAATGATACTTTTTTTGTTGACATTGACCTAAGGGGATAGTTTATGATGAAAATGGGAGATGAAATGAGATATGAAAATACAGGAAGTTTGCAGTCAATGTCATGTGACAAAAAAAGCCATTTATTATTATGAAAAACAACAGTTACTTCATGTTTATAAAAATCAAAATGGATATCGTGAGTTCAGTGACGAAGATGTTCAAAGATTAAAAGAAATTATGATGTATCGTAGCTGGTCTATCTCTATTGCAGATATTCGCTGTTTATTGGATTTAGATGCTAATCAGAAAAAAGAATATCTTCAACAGATTTATACACAAAGACAAAAAGAACTTTCTTATCAACAAGAAAGTTTAAAACAGTTATATCATTTTATTGAAAGTGACAATACAGAAGACTCTTTTTCATTGGATGATATATGTCAAATCATGTCTGACAATATTCCTCAGCCATTCTTTGATATGTTCTATGAGCATTTTCTACCTTATCTTCATATTCATATTCGTACACAAAAACAACAGAATGCTTATGATCGTATTATTGATTTTTAGGATCATTTTCATATCAAAATTCCATGGACGTATCGCTTTTTGATGTGGATTTCTAAAACAAATCAAAAGCAGCTCAAACAAGTATGGCATGATGTCAATGTATATAAAAATCAATTGATGAATCAAGAAGATGCATATGAATCCATTAAGCAAATGGTTATCAAAAACTATGAGTTACAACAAAAATGGTGGTATCGTATACTGAGTTATCCAAATCGTCAGATGAAGATCAGATTAAGAGATAGTGGGTATTATGATATTTTGATACCAGCCATGTGTGAACTATCAGATGAGTATCATCAATATTATCAACAACTCATGGATTTCAATCAAAGAGTTTGTCAGGAACTTCATCTTTATTATGATTCTAAGTTTCGGTTAATAAAAAAATAAAGCCGAAACTTTATTTTTTTATAAGACCATCTGCAAATGTAAGAGGTAATCCAAAAACAATACCTGTATTTGGATTATCAATGCCACCAACTGATTCATCAACTGTTTTTCTGACTAAATCTACCTGACCATCTTCTACGATAAAAAAGATAGTGCGACTTTCAGGACGAGGATTTTCTAAAAACAAACGTAATGATCCTAAAAGATAGCTTTCATCAGAATCATCTATTGTCTTTATCATACCAGTAGATTCAATGATTGTTCCACCACGTACCCCGGCTCTTTTTAAGTTTGCAAGCAAATCATCTAAACAGTCAAGTTTATTTAAAACAACGACAATAACTTGCATTTCTATCACCACCTATATCTATTATATCGCTAGTTGAGATAAATATCTAGTTATTCTCATGAAATTGGTTTATAATAAACAATAAGATAAGGGGGTTTTATGATGGAATATCAATTTGCAAAACGTATGTCAAATGTAAAGGCATCTGCAATTAGAGAAATATTAAAGGCAACATCTGATCCAAAGATGATTAGTTTTGCTGGAGGAAATCCATCAGCGGAAGCATTTCCAGTTGAAGAAATTGAAAAAATATCTGCAGATATATTGACTAATGAGCCTATTAGTGTTTTACAGTATGGAATTACTGAAGGAGATCAGGAATTGATTCAGGCAGCGACACACTTTTTTAATCGTCATGAACAGGTTATGAAAGCTGATGATCAAATGATAATTACTTCTGGATCACAACAGATTATGGAATTTGTGGCTAAAATATTATGTAATGAAGGTGACGTTGTGATTTGTGAAAATCCTAGTTTTTTAGGAGCTTTAAATGCATTTAAATCATTAGGTGCTGTTTTAAGAGGTATTGAATATAAAAATGGACAATTAGATTTAGAGGCCTTAAAACAGGCTTTACAAATGGAGCCAAAACCAAAATTTATGTATCTGATACCTAATTTTCAAAATCCAACAGGAATGACAATGTCATTGGAAGTCAGAAAAGAAATTTTAAAATTAGCTAAAGACAATGGTGTTCTTATTTTAGAAGATAATCCTTATGGAGATTTAAGATTTGAAGGTGAAGCTATTCCTTCTATAAAATCATTGGATGAAGATGGATTGGTTATTTATGCAGCAAGTCTTTCTAAAATTATTGCGCCTGGAATGCGTGTGGCTTGTTGTATAGCACCAAAAACGATTATTCAAAAAATGACAGTTGCCAAACAGGCCAGTGATGTTCATTCTAATCTTTGGGCACAAAAAGTAATGGCACGATATCTTCAAAATTATGATATGGATGCACATATTGAACGTATTCGAATGATTTATAAACAAAAATGTCACTTAATGCTTGATGAAATGAAAAAACATTTTCATCCGGATGTTCAATATACAATACCAACAGGTGGAATGTTTATCTGGGTGACATTGCCTGAAAGTGTTGATATGTTGACATTTGTGAAAAAAGCTTTGGAAAAGAATGTGGCAGTTGTACCAGGAAATGCATTCTTAGATGATGATACGAAAGAATGTCATAGTTTTAGAATGAATTATTCAACACCAACCAATGAAAAGATCAAAGAAGGAGTGAAGATTTTAGGTGAAATAACATATGAAATGTTATCTATTTCGTCATAATTTTTAAAGCTGTTTATATATAATGGATAAATGGGAGGAAAAATAGTATGCCGTATATAACATTTACAACAACAAAAACATTAACATTAAATCAAGAAAAAGCATTAAAAGAAAGTGCTGGTCAATTAATTTCTATTTTACCTAATAAAAAAGAAGAAAACTTAATGATTCATATTGAAGATAATCAAGTCATGTATTTTAGAGGACAGGAAATGGAATGTATGAAAATATCTTGTCAGCTTTTTCATACAACAGATTATCAATATAAAAAAGAGTTTGCTGAAAAATTATTAAAAGAAATTGAACGTATAACAAAAATACCTGTGGAACAGCAATATCTTTCAATTCAAGAGTTTGAAAATTGGGGTAAAAATGGAGAATATTTATAGAAGTCAAAATGACTTCTATTTTTTTTAAAAAAAGACTTGCATTACATGAAATGATATGATAATATATTTAGGCAATCAAAAATGCTTGAATAGCTCAGTTGGTAGAGCAATCGGCTGTTAACCGATCGGTCGTAGGTTCGAGTCCTACTTCAAGCGCCATTTTTGTGGCCTGTTGGAGAAACGGTTAACTCACATGCCTTTCACGCATGCATTCACGGGTTCGAATCCCGTACAGGTCACCATATGGAGGTTTAGCTCAGTTGGGAGAGCATCTGCCTTACAAGCAGAGGGTCAGCGGTTCGAGCCCGTTAACCTCCACCATTTTTTTATGCCGGCTTAGCTCAATTGGTAGAGCAACTGACTTGTAATCAGTAGGTTGAGGGTTCAAGTCCTTTAGCCGGCACCATGTTTTTGACCCGCTAGCTCAGTAGGTAGAGCATCTGACTTTTAATCAGAGGGTCAGGCGTTCGAGTCGCCTGCGGGTCACCATTTATATGCGGATGTGGTGAAACTGGCAGACACGCTAGACTTAGGATCTAGTGCTTCGGCGTGCAGGTTCAAGTCCTGTCATCCGCACCAGACAAGCGGGTGTAGTTCAATGGTAGAACTTCAGCCTTCCAAGCTGACTACGTGGGTTCGATTCCCATCACCCGCTCCATTTTATTAATAGAGTAAAAAAACGCTGAGTATATCAACTAAATATCTATTTTGGCAAACTCAATAACAGTGGTTCGGCTATAAGCTATGTTGTAATCAACATAGTTTTTTTGTGCCTAAATTCAAAAGGAGGATTGATATATGGATGTTTCAGTAAAAAAATTTGAAGTTAAAAAGAAACGATACTATTGAAATGTTAAAAAAGAATCTGAAAAGGTATATGTTATTAAAACAATTTCCATTAAATTATTTGGATAGACTCCAGTCTTATAGTAGTTCACTTATAAAAGTTTCTGATAATTCGTCTTATCATTCTAATTAAAACAACTTAAGATGTTAAGAGAACTCAAAAATGATGAAGAAGACAATCTGTTTATAGAAAAGTATGAAAATGATAATTTGAAACCATGAAACATTATTTTTCTCGCATATGAAATATTTATAGACAGTCGTTAAAAAAAACTATAAAATAAAAAGTGTTCAAGGAGAATAAAATCTTGTAAATATGAAAAAATATCATTTATGTATAGATTTAAAACAAAATAGATTTTTAATCAAGAGAAGGTGTAAGAAAAGATGATTATATTTAAATTACTTTTACAATTGATCAGTAATTTTCCTTTATATGTTACTTATGGTTTTAAAAAATATCCGCTGGGGTTAATATGTTTGATTGTAATCAGTCTGAGTATACCTATTCTAAGTTATTGGGATATGAATATTGATTTAAAAAGCCTAAAAAGTGCTTCAAAAAAATATATTTTCTTATTGGTACTATTTTTCTTAGGACAATTTTTTGTTGGTTTATTACTAGGATTAACCGTTTTAGCAGGAGAATTTCTCATTATTTCAAATTCCGATTTAACGAGTCCTTATTTTTATATTGAAATATGTATAATTGCTGTAGTTTATGAATTTCTTCAGTGGAGAAGAATAAAAAATGGTGATTTTTTGCCAGATGACAGTGATACAGATGAATACATATCTGAATTTACATTGCCTTTTAAAATGATTTTGTTAATCATTGTATCATTTATATTTTTAGTTACTGATTTAGAAAATGTTTTACCTCATTGGGGAATGACTCTATTTGGAAATACAATTGGGCAATGGATATATAATGTATTCTTTTCACTTGCGATAAGTTATATGGTTGAAGTGGTTGTAAGTATTGTTCAATATGTCATTGTGAAAACTTTTAAACTTCCGTTTAAAATGATTCGTTCAAAACACTAGTGAAAATTTGAAGATTTAGCTTTAGTATTTTTCAATTATAAAAGAAGAGTGTAAGGAGAATATGTATATGAAAAAGATGATTTTATTAGTTATAATGTCAATGTGTATCTTAACAGGATGTAATAGTAGTGATAATAATGGAAGTGATGATATTATTGGTAAATGGCAAGGAAGCGATATAGAAAGTATTGAATTCAAAGAAGATGGAACTTTTACTATGAGTGATAAAGGTACTGATACGAAAGGTACATATAAAATTGAAGAAAATCAAGTTTCTTTATCTTCTTCAGAAAATGGTGTTATATTTAATCCATCTTATTATTTTGAAATTGAAAATGATAAACTCTTGTTAAAGCGAACAGATCATGATTTTGAGTATCATTTCGCAAGAGAGAAGTAAATATAAAAAAGCGCAATGCTTATGAAAACAGTCCTCATATGGAAATTTTTAATAATGTGATAGATGGCATATGACTGGCTGTTCAGTAACACATAATATGGACGAAACTCCTAATGAATTTATCGGGGGATAAAAGATATAAATAGAACGAGAAAATTGGGTAAGTCTAATGCTTGGAGACAGCTATAGTTTTGTGTTGGCTTATATTTTGGCTATGCAAATTCTTATTATTTTTTTAATTATACTTTTTGATTTTATCACGATTAAAATAAATATGAATGAAATCATTAATGCATCTAAATAATACGAAAAAATGATACAAAATATTTTGTTCATTAAGTTTTATTCAGTAAAATGGGTATTTAAATAAAATAGAATGCAAAATATATATTGGAATCTTTTTATAATGGATCTTATTTTGCTTATAATGCTATTGGATAAAAAGATTGTTTGGAAAAGGGCGTAAAAATGATTCACTGATTAGTAGCACATTTATGAAAAGACGTTTCTTATTTTTGAACGATTCATAGTATTCAGCAATAAAGAAGTCAAGATATTAACAAGTCTCTATCTTTGACTTCTTTTATGTTTCATATTTATAGTTTTTTGAAAAATGAGATTCTTTATGAAGAATGGGAAACGAAATGAAGAAATAACATGATTTGTGTTATTGTTTGCTTTCTTTAGGGTAATTGATAATGATGATAAATATGAAAATGATACTAATGAGTTTTAAACCAACTGATAGACCTAATAGAAAACCATGAATAAAAGATGGTAAAGTAACAAAAGAAACAATCCAAGATATGATTTCTCCTATTATTAAACATATGATCCCAGTTTTTAATTTTTTTAGCATAAAACTTCACTCCATTCTTAATATTTTATCTACTATGATACTAACAGAAAGAGAAGAATCAAATCTATCAAATTTATGTAAAGTTTTTATTGACAAAGAAGAATAATAGTAATATATTTATATATGAAGAGATGTTCATATGTTCAATGAAGGAGTGATGATATGACTATACAGATGGATGATCAAAACGATTTTTTAGCAGTTCATGAAGATGTTGTCAAAAGGGTTAAAGAAAAACAACCTGATGATGAATACTTATATGAATTGGCTGATCTATTTAAGGTATTTGGAGATACAACACGTATTAAGATTTTATATGCTTTATTTGAAAGTGAATTATGTGTGGGAGATATCGCACAGATTTTGGGACTGAGTCAGTCTGCAGTCAGTCATCAGTTGAGAGTTCTCAAAGATAGTAAATTGATTAAATTCAGACGTGAAGGAAAGGTTATTTTTTACTCATTAGATGATGATCATGTTAGAACAATCATGTCTATGGGTATGGAACATGTAGAAGAATAAGAAAGGGGAAAAAGAAGATGAAAAAGACATATAAAGTTGATGTAGATTGTGCAAACTGTGCAGCTAAAATGGAAGAAGCTGTTAAAAAAACAGAAGGTGTGAAAGATGCGACTTTAAGTTTTATGACATTAAAGTTAAAAGTTGAATTTGAAGATGGAGTTAATATTGATGAAGTCATGCAAAAAGCTTATAAGAATTGTAAAGTCGTAGAAGATGACTGTGAAATTTATTTATAGAATAAATTCCCTTAAAAAGGGATATTTATTTAGATAATATATGAATGAGTGAACATATATTAAAATGAATGGGAGTGTTATGATGAATAAAAAACAAAAGAAAGTTCTTTATAGAATTCTGTTATCTTTAGGATTCATGATTGGAATCATGATTTTAACTTCATATGTTTCTTTAAACTTATATATTGAAGTGATTCTTTATTTGATTCCTTATTTCATTATTGGGTATGATATTTTAAGAAAAGCTATCAAAGGAATATTGAAAAGACAGGTTTTTGATGAAAACTTTTTGATGGCTGTTGCGACTGTAGGCGCTATGTGTTTAGGTGAATTTAGAGAAGGTGTCGCTGTCATGCTGTTTTATCAGATTGGCGAATTGTTTCAAAGTGTTGCAGTCGGTAAAAGTCGTCGTAATATTGCCGCATTAATGGATATTCGTCCCGATTATGCTAATATGATGGTAGATGGTAAGCTTCAAAAAGTTGATCCTGATGATGTTGAAATAGGTAGTGAAATCATTGTCAATCCTGGTGAAAAAGTACCTATTGATGGTATTATTGTTGAAGGGAATACAACATTTAATACGAGTGCTTTGACAGGTGAAAGTGTACCTAGAGATGCACATTGCGGCGATGAAGTCATTAGTGGTTTTATTAATATGACTGGTGAAATTAAAGTGAAAACAACAAAGGAATTTGGTGAATCAACAGTTTCAAAAATTCTTGATTTGGTTGAAAATTCAAGTATGAAAAAATCTCGTTCAGAAAACTTTATCACAAAGTTTGCCAGATACTATACACCAGCAGTTTGTTATAGTGCATTGGCATTAGCGATAATTCCACCTGTTGTTTTGATGTTGATGGGGAAAGATGCCTCATGGGGTGATTGGATTATTCGTGCGTTAACATTCCTCGTTATCAGTTGTCCATGTGCTTTGGTTATTTCTATACCACTCAGTTTCTTTGGTGGCATTGGTTGTGCTTCAACAAAAGGAATTTTGGTAAAGGGTTCTAATTATCTCGAAGCTCTTGCCAGTGCCAAATATATTGTTTTTGACAAAACGGGAACACTGACAAAAGGGGTTTTTGAAGTAACGCATATTGATCCAACTGATAATTATGATCAACAACAGTTATTGTATTATGCGGCTCATGTGGAAATGGCTTCAAGTCATCCAATCAGTTTAAGTTTACAAAAGGCTTATGGACAATCATTGGATAGAGATGCTGTGCATAATATTGAAGAAATTGCTGGACATGGTATTCGTGGAACTGTTCATGGACATGATGTTTATGCTGGTAATGAAAAACTGATGAATAAGATAGGTGTAGATATTACGGAAAAACATCCTGAAGGAACAGTTGTGTATATGGCCATAGATAATCAATATGCAGGATGTATTGTGATTTCTGATGTGATTAAAGAAACCTCAAAAGCAGCGATTCAGTCTTTAAAATCACAAAGAATCAAAGAAACGATTATGTTAACGGGAGATACAAAACAGACTGCGACAAAGGTTGCTGAAGAGATTGGTATTGATCGTGTTTATAGTGAACTTTTACCAGCTGATAAGGTTGAAAAAGTTGAAGAAATCCTACAAAACAAAGGTGAAAAAGAAAAAGTGGCTTTTGTTGGTGATGGTATTAATGATGCGCCAGTTTTATCACGTGTCGATATTGGGATTGCGATGGGCGCTTTAGGTAGTGATGCAGCGATTGAAGCAGCTGATATTGTGTTGATGGATGATGATCCGGCTAAGATTTCATTGGCTATGAAAATCTCATTAAAAACATTAAGAATTGTCAAAGAAAATATTGTGTTTGCTTTAGCTGTTAAATTTATCTGTTTAATTTTAGGTGCTTTTGGTATTGCTAATATGTGGCTCGCTATCTTTGCGGATGTTGGGGTGATGGTCATTGCTGTCATTAATGCGACGAGAGCTTTACGAATTCGATAAAAATGGAAGATAACAGAAAGTCCATCTGTTATCTTTTTTTTTAGATTTTGAAGTGATATAATAGTGCCTTGTGAAGAAAGGGTGTATGTGATGAATTATAAATTCATAAGAAATATTATAGGAATTCTTATTGGAAATACGATATATGCTTTAGCTGTTTTATTATTTATTGTTCCTAATGGACTGATTACAGGTGGATCAACAGGATTATCCATTGGTGCACAGCATTTATTAGGAATTCCAATGACTTTATTTTTATCTATTTTTAATATTTTGATGTTTTTACTTGGGTTACTGATTTTAGGTAAAACCTTTGCCTTAACAACATTAATTAGTACTTTTTATTATCCATTGATTTTAAGTGTTTTTGAAAAAACAATAGGTTATACCCAAATGACAACTGATCCATTACTCGCTGCATTGCTTGGTGGAGTGATGATTGGTGTAGCAATTGGACTTGTTATTAAATGTAATGCTTCCACAGGGGGAATGGATATTCCACCATTGATTATTAATAAAAAGACAGGAATACCTGTATCCGTTTCTATGTATGCTTTTGATTTCTTGATTTTATTAATGCAGGTCTTTTATACCAATCGAGAAATGGTTCTTTATGGTATTGTTTTGGTGGCGACATATACCATTGTTTTAGACAAAGTTCTGGTCGTTGGAAAAGCACAGACAGAAGTGATGATTGTGTCTAAGGAATATGAACAAATTAATGATATGATTATTCATGAACTTGATCGTGGAACAACAATGTTAAAATCTATTTCAGGTTATATGAAAAATGAATATCCTGTGATTATGACAGTCATTTCTAACCGTGAATTACCGAAATTAAATTATCTGGTTTTAAATATTGATGAACATGCTTTTATGGTTGTCAGCAAGGTGAACGAGGTGAAAGGAAGAGGATTTACCTTTAAAAAGGAATATATTGAGTCATAATAGTGAAAAAGAAAGACAGATAGGTTATAATAGAAAGGAATGTGGAGGTTATATTATGAGTAGTCAAGACTGTAATAATGATTGTCAATCATGTCAGGAAGATTGTGAAGAAAGAAGTTTTTTAGCTCCAATGAATAAAAATTCAAAAATACATAAAGTGATTGGAGTTGTCAGTGGTAAAGGTGGCGTAGGAAAATCATCTATTACGTCTTTATTGGCTGTTTTAAAACAGCGTGAAGGATATCGCTGTGCTGTATTAGACGGTGATATTACAGGACCATCAATTGCGAAAACATTTGGTGTTGAAGGTACACAGATTTATTCTAATGGAGAAGAAATTATTCCAGCTAAATCTTTAGAAGGTATTGAGATCATGTCAACGAATCTTTTATTAGAAAATGCAGAAGAACCTGTTGTATGGCGAGGACCTATTTTAGCAGGTATGATTAAACAATTCTGGAGTGATGTCAGATGGGGCGAAGTGGATTATATGTTCGTAGATATGCCTCCAGGAACTGGAGATGTCCCTTTGACAATTTTCCAATCTTTACCTTTAGATGGTATTGTGATTGTGACAAGTCCACAGGAACTTGTCAGCATGATTGTTTCTAAAGCTGTTAATATGGCAAAGAAAATGAATGTTCCTATTTTAGGTATTGTGGAAAATATGAGTTATGTGCAATGTCCTGATTGTGGAAAGAAGATTTTTGTCTTTGGAAAAAGCCATCTTCAAGATGTGGCAGATAAATATGATTTAAAGATATTAGGACAATTACCTTTAGATAGTGAATTAACACAACTTTCTGATATGGGAATGATTGAAAACTATTCATCTGATTGGTTAGATGAATTTGAAGAAAAAGTGAAAAACTTTTAAAAAAGGTCTATAACATGTCATAAACTGATTTTTGATGTTTATTGAGGTTATAGACCTCTTTTTGATAAAAAGAAGATGGGATAAAAGTCAGAGAATATGATGAATCATAGAATTTTAAAAAAGATTTTCAAGGATTCATTTTATTGATATAATAAAATTATCAAAATAAATGGAGATGAATAAGATGATACTTACAAAGAAACCTTTAAAAGTTTTATTAATTGGTGGAACAGGTACAATATCTCTGCCTATATGTGAAGCATTAAGTCAAAATCAGGATATTGAATTATACGTTATGAATCGTGGACATAAGTCTTTACCTGAACATGCTCATCAGATAATCTGTGATTTTCATGATACTGCAAAAATGGAAGAAATTTTAAAAGATTATTCTTTTGATATTGTTTGTAACTTCATTATCTATAAGCCAGAAGAAGCTATTAAACAAATTCAGTTATTTAAAGGAAAGATTCAACAATATATCTTTATATCTACAGTTGTGACTTATAATCATGAAACAGCTGTGATGATTCATGAATCACATGAACAAAATAATATCTATTCTGAATATGGAAGAGAGAAAACAAAATGTGAACAAATCTTTATGAAAGCTTATGAAGAATTTGGTTTTCCTATTACGATTGTGCGTCCTTCACAAACTTATGGATATGATCGTATTCCTTTAAGCGTCAAAGGAAAAAGCTGTTGGAGTGTGGTTGATCGTATTTTAAATGATAAGCCAGTCATTGTTCATGGTGATGGTAAGAGCACATGGCATTGTACTCATAATCAGGTAATATTGTTAATATAAAGATAACCAATAATGTTAATTTATAATTTACCAATTCTGGTAATAATTGTTCAACATTATTGAGTTATCTTTTCTTTTTGGTTAACCTTCTCTTTGAAAGGAGGTGAACCAAGTATGATAAAAAATGATATCGATGTAAGTTCAAATTTGATAGGAGAATTAAGATTTATGAAAACTTTACAGATCAAACCAAACTTTAGTGATTTGTCTAGAAAGTACAGTGTTGATCGTCACACCATAAAAAAATATTATGATGCAGATGGAATACCAATGAAAAGTGGACGTCCCAAGAAAAGTAAATGGGACTGCATGTTTGAAGATATCCTTTATATCCTTGACAAGCCAGGTGTTTCCTATAAGGCTGCCTATATGTATTTTCTCAATACTCGAGAAGAGGAACTTCCGGGCGACTACAACAGTTTCAGAAACTACTGTTATAGAAAGCATCTTAAGCCCAAGCAGAAGGAACATAAACCCCATGTGCTCTATGAAGTCGATCCTGGCCGTCAGCTTCAGGCTGATTTCAAAGAAGACCTTTCCATTCATCTCAAGAATGGTGACCTGATTGAATTTAATGTTTTCTCTGCAACTCTGGCCTATTCAAGACAGCATATATTTATCTATTCCCCAACCAAGACAACCGATGACTTCATCAGATGCACTATTGAAGTCTTCAGAAGAATTGGTGGCGTGACAGAGACCCTTCTCACTGACAACATGTCAGCTGTTGTGTCCTGTCATGGTAGAAAAAAGAAAATACATTCTAGAATCTCACAGCTGTTTAATGATCTTGACTGCTCACTCAAGCTATGCAGGACCAGAACTCCCCAAACTAAAGGAAAGGATGAAAACGCAAATAAATTTATGAACTGGCTGCTGCCCTATGATCATGAAATCGAATCGGTTGATCAGCTTATCAGGACGATTGAAGAAACAATCATGAGTCAGTGCAATATGGAAGTCAACAGTGGTACCAACATGCCGCCCGCACTGCTTTTTAGAAAAGAAAAGGAATATCTGAAGCCTTTACCAAATAAAGTCATGCTTTCTTCCTATATGGTAGAACATTATAGAAAGAAGGTTCCCGAATCGTTGCTTATTGTCTATAAAGGAAGCAAATATTCCGTTCCGGCCCGTTGCCTTGATCAATATGTAGATATCTATCCTGTTGAGGGCAACATGATATATATCTATAGAAACAAGGAACTTGTTGCCACTCATACTATATCACAAAATACGGTCAATTATGATGAGAATCATTACAGGGAAGCATTAAAAATGAATCTGTCCCATACAGATGATATAGATGAGATGGCCAAGAAGAACCTGGAAAGACTAGAAAAACTTGGAGGAAACATGAATGAATAAAAAATTAATACTAAGACATAAAATCAATGAAAATCCATACGGTCTGTATAACAGTCAGCTCAAACCAATGAGCAGAGAGGAAACAATTGAATTTTTCAACGAGATAGACCTTACAGACGAAGAGCTTCTGTCATTGAACGACTATATTCTTGAAGATGCAGGGCATAGCTTCTTCGATAATGCATACATGGTATGGAACGAATGTGGTGAGCACATGAATTTCATAGATGGCCTAAGAATGAGCGAAACATGCTGGAATGAAGACACATCAGCAGAAGAAGCCGAGTCACATATCATAACCTATGAAGCTCATTTCGAAGACCAGTCATGGGTGGCAACTATCGACAGAATTCAGCTGTATCATGATTATTCAGATGTTGTTTTTAAGGGAAGAGGAAGTGCCATAAGGGCTTTTGTCGGCAGAGCTGATGAATTATGGATCTGCATGCCTGATCAGCATGTCTGCACAACTCTTGCAAGCTCTGATGACATTTTTTGGAATGGAGAGATGTTATCCTCTCTCATGAAAAACAACATAGATGGTGCAACGCTGGCATATGGCATCAGATGTCTCTGTGAGGAATATTTCATATAGATGGAGGAGTAAATATTATGGATACCAATTATAATAAGCTATTGAACAATCTGACAGATTTAAAGCTTGAAAGAATGAAGGATAATCTGCCACAATATATCGACATGATCAATAGCGGAAATAAAACAATCGTGGATGCATTGTATGAACTGACCGAAAAAGAAAAAAGCTTCAAGAAGGAAAAAGCAATCAAAGCCTGTGTAATGACAGCAGGCTTTCCCTTTCATAAGACCCTGGACGACTATGACTTTAGTTTTCAGCCAGGAATCAATAAAAAGGAGATTGAAGATTACATGACACTGAGATTCATTGATAATAGTGAAAATATATTGTTTATTGGCTCAAGTGGCACTGGAAAATCTCATCTGGCGACATCCATTGGAATAGAGGCGGCCAGGCACAGATATAGTGTCTATTTCATCACATGTCAGAATCTCATAGATGAATTGATGGAAGCCGAAAAAGAAAATCGACTCGAAAAGAGAATGAAGGCCATCAACAGATACAAACTGTTGATAGTGGATGAAATTGGATATATCAATTTTAACAAGGAATCCGCCAATCTGTTTTTTCAGCTGGTATCACAGAGGTATGAAAAAAAATCAACAATTATTACAACGAATAGGAATCTATCCAAATGGACAGAAATATTCAGTGATCCAATCATCGCCAACGCAATACTGGACAGATTGCTTCACCATTGCCATATAGTTAATATTGTAGGTCCATCATATAGAACCAAGGATCTTATGGATATGCTGGAAGACTAGAAATGGACGGAAGTGGTAAACATATGTGAGCAAAACTGGTAACAATAAATTAACATTTCTGGTAATTTTCAAATTAACATTTTTGGTAAAAATTATATTGACAATATTAT
>NZ_NFLD01000019.1:0-49686 GCF_002160725.1 Massilimicrobiota sp. An142
TTGGACATCTATATCTGCGAGCTCTGTAATTGATGATGCATTTCTTGTTTGTCAGTATGGAATGGTTGATATGCTTGACACTATAGTCCTTGACTCTGTCTGTCATGTTGAGGCAGACAGGACACTGGTGGGGCTTCTTCTTCAGTGTCACATCAATATAGATACCATCCTTTTGATGATGGATATCGAATGTTTCGATATCCTTGTCCTCGATATTGAAGAAAACAAGGAAATCATTCTGGGAAATGATGCAGCTGGACATGGTCGTGGTATTATCACACATCGTCATCACCATCCAAAGCCAATAGAATCTGTAATTTCATAAAACATCCCGTCCTTTCTTTTTCTACATCTTCATGATAGAGGAAATGGAAGCAGAAAGACATAAAGGTCATGTGGTTTGAAAAGAGAAATACAGTTTTCTGGAAAATTTCTTATAGATGAGCAGTTCATCTATTGGGCAGTTGCCAAGCTTAACGATGAAATAGTATATGTGAGACAGTTCGATAATAAGATGATCTGTTGAATCAGAAAGAATGGAAACAATATCATCGAAGGAGACAGCAGATAGGAAAGGAATCATGGGAAAAAGAAGCAGCGCATGAGTTTTGCCGCAATGAGGGCATATGACTCTCTGGATGTTGATGGAGCTGTCCTTGAAGTTTCTTTTATAGTAGCCATGAACAGACAAGCCTCTATGAGAGCATTTTGGACATGACAGAAGAGACAAATCCAGTGAAAAGATAACATTGGAATAATTTTTTTGATTAATGGTATTGATTTTTCTGCTGGTTTTTAATATTATCATATTGTCGTTAGGACAAGATGAGACTCAACTTTGGTCGGGAGGGTTTCATCTTTTTTTCTTTCTATAGATTTCAGAAGATATATCCTGATAATACCATTATAGAATTTCCCGTGATTTTAAACCAGCATAAGAGAAAACAAAAAAAGAGATTTCCCGTAAAACTTATTCGTTTTGGGAAACCCCGTGACTTCTTAGACTATCTTCTTTTTTTAATCATAAACATATGATTACCAATAATTTCATCATAAATGAGCTAAAAAATATACAAATAAACATTTATATTCAAGATAAAAAAATGAATCCGCATCTTAATTATCAAACTTTTATATCTAGTGAATATTCTTAAGCTTCATTCGTCTTGCTTTTATCTTTCCAAGAACACCCGACAAGTACATTGCAATCACAATTAACATACCAAAGTCCAAACCCAGCCCTGCACTTGCTATATATTCGTATAAACTGTCTGGTGTATTCAAACCTAATGTTTCAATTACTAAAAACGCTATCATTCCTAACAAAGCAGCAATCGTTAACCAAAATAATTTTATCTTTATTTTTTGATTTATTGTTTCCGCATAATTCGATAACTTTAATACTGTTTCTTTGACTTCTTCATTCATTTTCTCACCCTTCCTTTCTCCATCAATAATTTCAGGGATACCCACATTATAGAACTCAGCCAAATTAATCAAAATACTTATGTCCGGCATATTTGTGCCTCTTTTCCCAATTTGAAATTGTCTGTCGTGTGACGTAAATTTTATCAGCTAACTGTTCCTGTGATAAATGTAGTTGATCACGATATTTCTTGATTTGTTGTCCTATTTCCATTGTATTTCCTCCTCTTTTCATACTTATTATATAATGTCTTTATTTACAATGTCTAATACCTATAATAAATATTTATCATGCTTACAAAGCATGTTTTATCATTAATGCTTTTCTTGTATTCCTTGCATCAATTCCATATATTTTTATGATATTATACATATCAATCATTGTGAAAACATGGTAAGATATTTGATAGAGGAAGTGTTAATATGTTACTGACTATTCATCAACATAAAATTGAAATCAATCAGCCTACAAGTTTAGAAACAATTACGAAAAAGTATTTTCCAGACCAGCAGATTTATGCTGGTATAGTGAATGGGAAATTATACGAACTCAATCATATTATTGAAAATGATGCGACTATTGAATGGGTCGATGAACAAAGCATCATTGGTAAACAAATCTATGAAAGAACACTCACATTTGTTTTTATTGTGGCGACAAAACAATTATTTAAAGATGCTGTGATTCATGTTGAATTTACGTTTCAGGATGGACTATACTGCTCTATTCAAAAAAAGGAAAGTCTGACACCACAGGATGTTGATCAAATCAAACAAAGAATGTTAGATTTGATTCAAAAACACTCCAAAATAACACGTCATGTCATGCCACAAAATCAGGCTATTGACTTTTTTAAACAAAATCATCATGAAGATAAAGCTCATTTATTACAATATCGTTCAAAAGACACATGCAGTATTTATGAAATGGAAGGCATTTATGATTATTTTTATGGTTTTATGCTTCCTGATGCTTCATATCTCAAACAGATTTCTCTACAGTTCTTTGCGCCAGGATTACGTTTAGGACGTTATGATATCACTTTTCAACACTATAAACTTTTCCAGATTATGAAAGAATATGAAGAATGGGGTGAGTTAATAGATGTTCCTACTGTCGCAAAGATGAATGAAAAAATTGTCAAAGGTCAAATCAATGAACTAATGTTAATGTCAGAAGCGATGATTGAAAAGAAATTAGCAGAATTAGCAACATATATAGTCAAAGAAAAAGAGCATCTCAAAATGATTTTAATTGCAGGACCTAGTTCTGCAGGCAAGACAACTTTTTCTAAGCGTTTAGGTATTCATTTAAAAATATTAGGGATGAGCCCTATCACAATTTCTATGGATGATTTTTATTTGAATCGTACACAAACTCCTAAGCTTCCTGATGGCAGTTATGATTTTGAAAATATTGAAGCTGTGGACTTAAAATGTTTCAATGAAACCATGCTTCATCTGATTCATCATAAACCTGTTTATTTACCTCGTTATCATTTTCAAACAGGTTTCAGAGAATATGATAAACATCCTACTGTATTATCTGATCGTCAAATTCTTATCATTGAAGGTATTCATGGATTAAATCCACGTACTTCTTACTATATACCTGAAAATGCGAAAATGAGAATATATATCAATGCTTTAACTCATTTAAATTATGATAATCATAATCGTATTCCAACATCGGATTATCGCCTGATTCGTCGTATTGTCCGTGACTATCAGTTTAGAAATGCTGATGCTACAGAAACAATCCGTCGTTGGAAAAATGTAAAAAATGGAGAAGACAAATATATTTATCCTTATCAGGAAGAAGCTGATGCTATTTTTAATACATCTATGGTATATGAGCTCGCTGTCTTAAAACCAATTGCTCAAAAGTTATTATTACAAGTATCCCCAGAATCTAAAGAATACATTGAAGCTAATCGTCTTTGTAAACTGCTAGATTACTTTGTAGAAGCCAAAGTGAGTGTACCACAAACTTCAATTCTCGCTGAATTTGTAGGTAATTCTATCTTTCAATAAAAAAGATGTCGATGTGTTTAACATACCGACATTTTTTCATGAAATAAACAGACTAATAAAATCAGAAAATATTTTTGCGATAAATTCAATAATATTGACACACCATTGACTCAATGTTTCCATCATTGTCCCCACACGATTATCTGATGTATCCTGTAAAGTAATGACTGACTGAATTTCTTTTCTTGAAGATACATCTTCTTCAAACTGATCAATCTGTCTTTCAAACAAAGTTCTAGATACCTGATGATCACCAAAGAATAAGCTCATCACACATATAAGAAGCAATACACAGCATAAATCAATCCAAAACTGTTTCATGCACTTAAATATTCATCTAAAACCATTGCTAAAATATTCAAAGAATTTTGAACTTCTTCATATGTGTTTTCATTTGCTCCAACTTCTATTAACACCATATTATCAGTAACACCTTGATTATAATGACTTTGTTTAAGATAAACACCTCGACATATTTTAGGAATCTTTTCATTCAACATATCAGCCAGTTTTTCACAACGTTTATTGACTGCACTGTAATGAGAACTTCCCTTTCCCACAACAAACATTAATTTTGCATAATTTTTATGATCCACAGTAATTGTTGATAAGTTCTTTTTAATAGAATCCCTATGAAAATCAATAACCAAATCATACTTTCCATGTTTTTCAACTGCCTGTGTTAAATACTTTTGTGAAACACTATATGATTTGGCATAATCAATATGATTTTTGGTTTTATACAATTCAAAATCCGTTGTTTCATAATCGACTTCATAACCTCTGTTTTCTAACAATTGCATTAAATAACGACTCCCTTCTTTCACTGACTTTGTTGCATACTCTTCACCTTGATGCGTATTATAAATATAAATTGATTTTCCATTAAGCTGCTTTTTCACATTGGTTGTTGTTAATGAAGACACAACATTTTCAACACTTTCACTATAAATGCTTTGAAAAGGAAGATTGAATAAAATCACAATCACCACAACTATTTTGAAAATAATTTTTATATTTTTATTCATAAAACCTTCCCTCCTCTAACTATACAATGAACTATATGCAAAAAAAGTTATTTTTAGTACATAAAAAAGAAATTCATAAAAGAATTTCTTAATAAGTTATACTATTAATACTTGTTGATAATAATTTAGATAACATTTCAATATCAAAATCAATCTGTTTATCACTCATAACAAATTGATTTTCAATGGGATTTAAAACTTCATTTAATAATTGGATACGCTTTTGTTCACTTAACTGTCCAATTTCTCCTAATATCAAACGTCTTTGTACTTCATTCAATCGTCCTTCATAACGCTTACGTTTTCCTACCTTTAAGGCTGTTGAAGGATCTAAAGATTCTTTAAAATAACCCTCCAACAGATTATAAACATCACTCACTAAACTAGAAACATGAATGACTGTTGGTACACCAATAGCCAAAACAGGAACACCCATTGTTGCTTCACTTATATTTTTACGATGATTGCCAATCCCACTTCCTGGATATATACCCACATTATTCATTTGAATTACACGACAGATCTTTTCATAACTTTGTGCACACAATGCATCAATAGCGATAACCAGATCAGGCTGAAATTCCTGTACCAATGCCAACAACAAATCGGCTGTTTCCATACCCGTATGTGCCATTACCCCTGGGGCAATACACATCGTATCATAATACTGATGACGATGTCTTTCTTCGATAGAATAATGATGCGTGGCACGAATCTGATTCAATGTTCTCGGTCCAATCGCATCACTTGTGAGAGTGGGATTTCCCAATCCTATCCATAAGATAAGCGGATCTATTTTCTTGACCTTCTCTTTAATAAGGAGAGATAACTGCTTTTGAAAATGTTGTGAAATTTTTTCAAAATCCTGATAATCAGGAAAACTGATTTCAATATATTTGCCTATATCATGAGGATAAAGAGGACTGGTCTGTAATATTTCAAATGTTTCAATAGAAATATCTCCATCTTGTTTTTGATGATGTTTATAATCTTTCTCTCGTGTTGCATAAGCCAATGATTCTATGGCTAAATCGCTACGTGTATAATATTTATTCATATTCTCACCATTATAAGCATTACCAAAATTAAAAAAATATAATCAATTATCAATAAAACATTGCATTTATCATCTATTTTTGGTAGAATAACATGGCAAAAGTCAAAGTGAGGTGAAAGATAATGGCAAACATGAAACAACAAATCAAACGTTATAAAAATGACAACAAAAAACGTTTAATCAACAATTCTTATAAAAGTGCTTTAAAAACAGCAATTAAAAACGTAAAAGCTGAAGTTGAAGCTGGAAATAAAGAAGCTGCAATTGCTGCATACAATGTAGCTGCATCTAAATTAGATGCTTCTGTCAGCAAAGGAATTCATCATAAAAACTATGCTAGCAGACAAAAATCTAAATTAGCAAAATTAGTGAACTCTATCGCTTAATGAGATAGAGTTTTTTATTTATCTTGTATGTCAAGTTTTCTTGACATACATTTTTTATCATCCTATAATAAAAGTGTAAAGAAAACTTGACATGAGGTGATATAATGCATAAAGAAGATATTTTAAAAAAGAATCAAAAAACAATGAATAAAGAATATGACTTTTTTCTTGATCAAAAAACACTTCCTATATTAATGACTGTTTTTATCATTTTGTGTTTTGCAATGATGTTGTTCTCTTTTATAACCCCATTCCAGCAGGAAATCTTTTATACCTCAACAACCCTGTTATTGACGTTTCTTGCAGCATACTTTCTTGCTTATTTCTATTATTTACGTATATCGAAATACTTATATATAGGCCTTTTCTTCCTTGTTTTCTTGATGTTTTCTGTAAGTTATCTGTGGTTATTGATTTGGTAGGTGAAACATATGGATAAAAATAAAATTCTTGATTTATATCGTCATGAAAAAGATGAAAGACAAGTTCAATGCCAAAGAAAAGCGTTATTGAAAGGTATGTCTTTTCTTGTAACTGTTGCTCTCACATTGATGTTCTTTTCTTTTGAATTTCAGGAAGTTCCAACAGTCTTTTATACCATTTATATCTTGATTATGCCTATAGCTGGATTGTCATTGAGTATGCGTGGTTGGTATGATAAAAATAAATTCTATTTCATATGTGGGCTTGGTTTGATTGTTCTTTGTCTTATCAATGGTTATCAATATATATCTATCATGGTTGGCGTTTAATATGAATGAAAAATTAGTACTTAAAAATCATTTAAGAAAAGCAAGAAATGAAAAAGGACTCTCACAAATGGAATTGGCCAATATGGTTGGTGTATCAAGACAGACAATCTCATCTATTGAAAATGGACAATTTAATCCTACTGCTAAACTGGCATTAATTTTATGTATTGCATTAGATAAGACATTTGAAGAAATCTTTTATTTTGATATATCAATTTGACTTTCGTTAGTCATAGGATTATCATGTGTATATGCAAAAAGGAGGAACATATGGAACGTAAAAGTATTGCAATTGAGGATACATGGGATTTATCTCGTATCTATGCAAATAAACAGGAATTTTATACAGATTTAGAAAAAGCAAAAGATTTATTATCATCTTTGCTTCAACAAAAAGATTCTTTTTTAGAAAATGATGATCAATTCTTAAAGTTTCATCAAGATGAAACAATGTTATCTCGTTATATTCAAAAATTACATTGTTTTGCGCATTTACATTGTGATGTTGAACCTAATAACCAGGAATATCAAACAATGTATGCCGCCATTCTTTCATTCTATGATCAAGTGACTTCATCTTTAGATTTCTATACTGTTATGATGATTGAAAACAGTGATAAAGTTGCTCAATATCTTGAAGATGAAAAATTAGAAGATTATCGTTATAGTTTACAGGAAGTTTTAAGACAAAAAAAGCATGTCTTATCACAGGAATTAGAAACTATTATTTCTAAAACATCTTCTATTTCTGATATTTCTTCTCAAGTGTTTGATGCTTTAAGATTAGATTATGACCCTGTTCATGTAGATGGAAAAGAAAAAGTCTTAAACAGTGCAACCCTAACAGAATTTCTTAAAAACAAAGATCCTAAAGTCAGAAAAGAAGCGTATCATAACTTCTTTAAAGAATATAAGAAATTTGAAAATGTTTATGCTGCAACATTATCTGGTGTTATGAAAAAAGATGCATTTTATGCTGATGTGAAAAACTTTGAAGGACCATTGGAAGCCAGTCTTTTTGATGATAATGTACCAACATCTTTATTCTTTAAAATTTTAGAAAAAGCAAATGTACAATATCGTCCATTATTTCATCGTTATAACGCTTTAAAAAAGAAGATTTTAAATCTTGATACGATGTATAATTATGATTTGAATATTCCTTTGGTTCAATACCAGACAAAAAAATACACAATTGATGAATGTTTTGATATTATTTTAGATGTTGTTCAAATCTTTGGTGAAGATTATGTCAACATCATCAAAAAAGCCAGAGAAGAAAGATGGATTGATTATTATCCACATGCTGGTAAACGTATTGGTGCCTATTCAAGTGGCTGCTATGATACAAATCCATATATTCTTATGAATTTTATTGGTGATTATAATTCACTTTCAACGATGATTCATGAATTAGGTCACAGTGCCCATAGTTATTTATCTTGTCATCACCAGTCACCAGTGAATTGTGATTATCGTATTTTTGTCGCTGAAGTTGCTTCAACAGTCAATGAAACATTGCTCATTAACTACATGTTAGATCATGCTTCAAGTGAAAAAGAAAAAGCCTATTTCTTATATGAACTCCTAGAAAATTGTGTTGGTCTTATTTTCAGACAACCTATGTATGCTGACTTTGAGCATATTTTACACACATGGGCTAAAGAAGGAAAACCAATGTCATCACAAATGATTACAGATTTGTATTATACTAAAAACGCTGAATATTATGGACCAGAAATAACAATGGATGAATATGTAGGTTATTCTTGTTATTATATTCCTCATTTCTATTATAACTATTATGTTTATAAATATACTTTAGGAATGACTGTTGCTTTAGCCATTGTCTCACGTTTATTAAATGGTGATGAAAAACAAAAAGAAGCTTATCTCAACTTCTTAAAATCAGGTGGCAGCAAAGATCCTGTTGACCTTTTAAAAGATGCTTTAGTCAATCCTTTAGAAGATCAATTATACGATGATGCTTTCCATTATTTTGAAACAATTTTAAATGAATTTGAAAAAATTATCCTAGATATGTCAAGCACTTTGTAATAAAGTGCTTTTTTTATAAAGCAACTGATAGTTGACAAAGAGTTGGTGGTCTTTTGAATATCATTTGATATAATGATTATACAATGAAAGGTGGTTTATCAAATGTCATTAGGTCAAAATATAAAAAAGAAGAGACAGCAAATGAAATTATCTCAAGAATATGTTGCTGAAAGATTAGGTGTTAGTAGACAAGCTGTTTCAAAATGGGAAACAAACCAAAGTGAACCCTCAATGAAAAATCTTATTGAACTTGCTGAATTGTTCCAAATCAGTTTATCTGAACTTACAGATACAAAAGATTCACACATACCAATCATCAATCAGCATGTCAAATGTTCTTATTGTGGAAAAGAAGCTCGATATTTTTTAGACCAGACAAAAACTCAAGCCTATTGCTCACAAACATGTCAATTGGCACATACTGAAGCTTTAAACAAAATCCAAAAACAACTGAAATGGTTTTATCTTGGTATTATCTTATCTATTCTCCTTTTATTAACAAGTGCTTTATCTCTTTTACCATTTCAAAAAAACATAACGACAGGATGTGGTATGTTATGTCTAGGTATGACACTCATTCTATTTCCCTTTTGTACACCTGAAACCTATCAAAAATTTGGCTATCTTAAGAGCACTCAAATTGGACGTTTTTTAGGCTTTCTCGTTGAATTATATGCTCTTTTTATACTATTTCTATGAATAATTAAAGCAGTGTTTCCACTGCTTTTTCTTCTTGAAATAGAAGTATATTCAAAGAATAAAAAATCCCTAAAATCAATATAATCATCAATAAAAAACCATCGACATATATGATGATATGTTTACTTCTATTCAATCGTATATCCTATTTGTTTAATCATTGTTGTGATATCTTCTTGTGATAATGTCTGTTGTAACAATGAAGAAGCGTTTGACATTTTCATTACAATTCCATGATCTACAATCATAAATCCCTTTGATGAATAGGCTAATTGTAATTGATTTTCTTTCTTCTTATAATGATCATAACAGTCTTTTTGATCTTCAAAAGCTTTTGTAGCATCCTCTTGTGCATAATATGTATAAATTCTTAAATAAGGGTTATTATAAGTTCCTGTTTTTTCCATATCCGTCAAAGAATCAACTGCTATATATTCAGGTGAAAGACGTTGTTCCCAATTCCCTAAAATATGATTTTTTTCTTCAACATAAGGCTGCATTTGATCTAAGACAACTTGTCTTTGTTTCATCATCGCAAAAACTGCTTCTACATCATATGGAAAAGATGCCAAGAAAGCCTGCCATAATCCTATAGCTATACATACAAATACAACAAAAACAGTCCATTGTACACTATATTGATAAACTTTAGGGAACTTCTCATTTGATGCATATAACCCTTGATGTTTTTTCAAATAGAATTGTTGATGACGTAAATATTGTCTTTTGATTTCACTGATACGTGTCTTTATAATTGTATAAAGACCCCATACAATTGTTAAACAAATACAAAAAGAAATGACTTTTACGAATTCTAAATCTAAGATTTCTAAATAATAAAATAATGGAAAATGACTGACAATTCCATAACAAAAATCTAAAAGACTATAAATCCAATCTCCCAAAGGTATATATTCTAAAATATTTTTTAATCTTAATGCACTCACAGCCTGAAAATTTCTATAATAAGAAATCAAAAGAGCTGTTGATATATAGATAGGCATTGAAAATGCACCAAAAATATTTTTAATACTATTTGTAAAAGTACGAATGTATAAAATGATTTGTTCTTTTTTTGTTAAATCTTGAACAGTCCCTTCTACAAGTTCATGATTTTGAGCAATTTTGATATAGGCATAATAATAGCGTTCAAAAAAATGATGGTTTCGTCTAGTATGTATTCTTTTTTCAAAAGATTGACGAATATAATCCCAAGGATCATCTTGACAACACTGTAAACTGTGATAACAATCATCAAGACTCATTTGTATTGATGTTTGTTTTTGATAATCTTTTTTAAATAAACTGATTATATATAAAGTCGTAAATAACACAATAAAAAGAAATGTTAATCCTACAATACATAAAAATATCGGTGAAACTTGTTGAAAATAAGTGATTGTTTCTGTTGGAACACGAAAGAGCCCCTCCAACAAACTTACTCCTATTTCACTAATCAACTGATAAATCGCATTAAAAAAATCAATTGCGAAAAACAGATAAGCAACCCCTGTTGCACAGATCATTGATCCTGATACAATAAATAAGATTGCAAATAATAGCCAACTGATTACATTCCATACACTATAGATTTTAGTCATAATCTGACGATACTGATATAAAAATGTATGTAACTGTGTCTGATTATTTGTTGATATCTGTTGATATGCTTTTTCTAATTCTTCGTTATCATTGTCTGTTTTCAGTTTTTGATACAATTCATCAACAATATGCTGATTACGAAAAAAAAGTATATCTTCATACTTGATCATAAATTTCCTCTCCCTCCTTTGGTTAGTATAGCATAACGGTCGAAAAAAGGAAAATATTGTTTATTGATTTTCGATAACTATAATATATGATAAAATCACTCTCAATAGAAAATAGGGAATAGATTTATTTTTTGAATAACTTCGTGTATAATAAAAACAGAAACGAGGTTAGATTATGTTAAGAACAGAAACAAGATCATTTCAAATTGGACATTTAACAATGGGTGGCAATAATCATGTCATTATTCAATCTATGTGCAATACCAAAACAAAAGATGTAGAAGCAACTGTCAAACAGATTCATGAGTTGGAAAAAGCAGGTTGTGAAATGGTAAGAGTGGCGATTTTTGATAAAGAGGATGCATCAGCAATTGCTGATATCAAAAAACAGATTCATATTCCTTTAATTGCTGATATTCATTTCGACTATCGTTTGGCTTTACTGGCAATTGAAAATGGTATTGATAAAATTCGTATCAATCCTGGTAATATTGGTTCTATGGATAAGGTTAAAGCTGTTGTAGAAGCCTGCAAACAACATCATATTCCTATTCGTATTGGTGTCAATGGTGGTTCTTTAGAAAAAGATATTTTAGAAAAATATGGAAAACCAACGGCACAAGGGATGATTGAAAGTGCCAAAAAACATGTTGATATTTTAGAGTCATTAGATTTTCATGACTATGCCATTTCTTTAAAATCATCCAATACTTTATTAACCATCGAAGCTTATACTCTTGCCAGTCAAACTTTTGATTGTCCTTTACATATTGGTGTTACAGAAGCTGGCACAAAGCTTGGTGGAACGATCAAATCAAGTTTAGGTATTGGTACATTGTTATATCAGGGTATTGGTAATACCATTCGTGTCTCTTTAAGTGCTGATCCTGTAGAAGAAATCAAAGTTGCTAAAACATTATTAAAGGAATTAGAACTGATTGATCATGTTCCAACTTTGGTATCATGTCCAACTTGTGGTCGTATTCAATATGATTTGATTCCAGTCGCAAATGAGATTGAAGATTTCTTGAATACTATCCATGCTGATATCACAGTCGCCATCATGGGATGTGCAGTCAATGGCCCTGGTGAAGCAAAACATGCTGATATTGGTATTGCCGGTGGTGTTAAAGAAGGTTTATTGATTAAAAAAGGTGAAGTTATAAAAAAAGTCAAACAAGAAGACATGGTCCAAGTCTTAAAAGATGAAATACTCAAAATGATAGAAAAGCAATGACAAAAAATCATTGCTTTTTTATATTGGCGTTTTTTATTTCTACTATCTTTTATAAATCCCATTTGATTTGATATATACATCGTAATAAATCATCCCAATATTTCTGTGATTTCCAAAGAATTTGACTCTTATTTATATCTCCAAGTTCAATATCAAAAAGAACATTTTTTATATCATTCTCAAAAAATATCCATCTGATTCCATTTGTATAAAGAACCTTTTTAAACGATTGAATATGTCCATTTAACTGTTCATCATTTCCATCAAGTGAAACTGTTGGCATTTTTACTTCAATACATCCATATAGCTTCGCATTACTGTCCTTTTCTCTTGCCAATACAACAAAATCCGGGAAACCTGCTTGCCCATAAAACTTCATTGAAATATCACTTTTTCTCCTTGCAGATACATCTCGTATAGATAATGGAGATGTATTTGGTGATTCTCTTATCATACTTGCTACAATGGAATAAAGCTCAATTTCTACACCAGCATTTTGAATCAGTGCTAATTCTATTTCTTCTTTATAATATTCAAAATTTCTTAATACCGACACACTTTATCCTCTCCATTTTTATCATTTCATTAAACGATCTTGGACAATCCTCATAGTTTATTATCTTTAAATAACATCTTCTTACTCACATTTGTCAATGATTGTCTTTTTTTATTTTTAAAAAACCAATCAGAATCAAAATAATACCTAAAATAGCAATGGGAATATAAACCATATTTGGAAGCCTATAAACAAATTTATCTATCCCAGACATCACAATATAAATGACAATTCCTAAACTTATAAAAATATTCTGATTTTTCATAGTCTCATCTCTCTTTCAACTCTCACCAACATCTATATCCATTATATTATAATATGTTTATTAGCAGATTTATTAAATAAATAAAAACAAAGATTGCCCTGAGACAATCTTTACTCCATAATAAATTTAGCACTGTTTAAAATCAATTGACTTGCTTGAATACGATTTAAATCACGTCTTAAACCTTCTAAATCAATCTTTTCTAAAATATCTTTTTTATCCATTTGATATTGTTGTGACATCAAATCAACCTGACGGTCAACATCTTCATCACTTGTCATTAAATTTTCAACACGAATAATTTCATCAATAATAGCTTCAAAAATAGCTTGTTGTTTAGCAGCTGGCATTAATTGTGCATGTAATGCATCCATATCCATTCCCATCATTTGAAGATATTGTTCTAAAGCCATACCTTGTCCAGCTAATTCATTGCTGACATATTGAACATGTTGATCTAAAGCTTTTTGAATATCAGCTTCATCTACTTCTACATCACTGTTTTCAATCAAAACACCTAAAACTTTATTTTCTTTTTCAGCACGTAATGTCTGAGCATTTTGATTTTCTAAACTTTCTCTGACTTTCTTTTTGAAATCTTCCACTGTCTCAACATCTGGCATTTGGAAAGATTTAACGAATTCTTCATCAAGTTGAGCTTGTGCTTTTGATGCAATGTGATGAACTGTAACCTGGAAAATAACATCTGCACCCGCTAAATCAGCAACCCCATAATTTTCTGGGAAAGTTAGATTTAAATCTCTTGTTTCTCCTTTTTTCATACCAATCATCTGTTCTTCAAATCCTGGTATAAATGATCCAGAACCAATTTCTAATTGATATCCTTCAGCAGTTCCACCATCAAAAGCCACTCCATCTTTTAATCCTTTAAAATCAATTGTTGTGACATCCCCGTTTTCAACAGTTCCTTCTTTTTCAACCAATTGACTCTTTTGTGATAATAAATGTTGGATTTCTTTTTCAACATCTTCGTCTAATACTTGACGTGAAGTCACTTTGACTTCAATTCCTTTGTAATTTCCTAATTGATTAACTTTACTCATCTTTCTAATCCTTTCTATTTAAAACGCTCATATTCTATCATACAATTGATATTTGACGCAAGTCTTATCAAAAATGTGGTCTATTTTCTTAACGCCTACATAGGATATAGTTAAGGAGGAAATTATGACAAATCAAAACAATGAATATATATCATCACTTCAACTAGATGATTTTCAAGTTCTTTTAAAAGAATTTGATATCGAACTTGATCAATCTACACAACAAAGATTATTAAACATGATTAAAAACAATCAATACGCCTTACAACATGAACAATATCATTTTGTTCTAGAAAACTATATAAAAAAATTGACAAGTGAATTCACTTGTCAAAAAATACTTGTATTATTAAATCATTATTTTAAACCATTATTAAATGTTTGATGAACAAACATATTGATTTCTTCACGATAAGGAGCTTTTCCATCAATATAAGGTGTTTCAAGAATCTTTGGAACATCTTTTAATTGAGGATGATGAACAATAGTATTGAGTGTATCAAAGCCAATATATCCATATCCAATATTTTCATGACGATCTTTATGAGCTCCTCGTTCATTTTTAGAATCATTCACATGAACAACCAATAAACGATCTAAACCTATCTTTTGATCAAACTCTTTCAACAAGTCATCAAAATGAGTTAAATCATAACCTGCATCATGTAAATGACAAGTATCCAAACAAACACCCAGTAAAGAAGATAACTTTGTATGTTCAATAATATACTGAAGCTGATCAAAAGTTTTTCCAACTTCACTTCCCTTACCTGCCATTGTTTCTAAAGCAATATGTACTTTTTGGTCTTCATGTAAAACTTCATTCAATCCTTTTACAATCTGATCCAAGCCAGCCTCATCCCCTGCTTTGACATGAGAACCAGGATGTAAAACCAAACGTTTGATACCAATAGCTTCACATCTTTCAATTTCTTCTTTTAAAAAGCGTACAGCTAACTCAAATGTTTCAGGCTTAATCGTATTTGCCAAATTGATAATGTATGGCGCATGAACAACAACATCCTGAATATCAATATGATGTTCTGCCATCAATGCTTTGGCTTCTTCAACACGTAACTGACTCACTGGTTTTCTGGCAGTATTTTGTGGAGCACCTGTATAAAACATAAATGTCGTTGCATCATAGGATAAAGCTTCTTTCACTGATCCTAGCATCATTTCTTTTCCACTCATGGAAACATGACTACCAATCTTCAACATTACTGTGCCTCTCTTTCACGTTTTTCTCTTTGTGCCTGTTTTGCACGTTCTTTCTTTTGTCTTCTAATGTCCTGTTTAATCATCGCACGTCTTTCTTTTTGAACCATAGCTTCAATTTGTCTTTTACGTTTTTTCTTATATCCAGGTTTCACTTTGGCTGGTTTTCTGACAATAGCTGAGATTTTCTTTTCTAATTCAGTTTGATGTTTAACACGTGTCTTACGTTTTTCTCGTTCTTGACTTTGTTTAAACTGCTGTCCTTTTAATTCCTTGACTTCAAAATGAATACCTTTTTTCTCCAAGGCTTCAACCATTTGTTGATTATACGTATCATACATATTATAACATTCACCCGTATATTTTCCACGTCCACAACGACCACTACGATGAATATAGAAATCTAGCTCAGTTGGAAATTCCATATTAATAATATGACTGACACCATCAATATCAATCCCTCTTGCAGCAATATCAGTTGCGACAATATATTGATATTCCATATTTTTGATACGACGCATCATCTGTCGCCTTTCTCTTGGCTCCAGATTTCCATGTATTTCTCCAACCTTATAGCCATCTTCACGCAACTGATGACTTAACTGTTCAACTTCTTCACGTTTATTACAGAAGATAATACAAATGTAGGGATCAATGACCTGCATAATATTTTTTAAAACTTCATAACGCTGACGATGTTTCGTTGGAACCAGATAATGTGAAATATTACGTGATGTTGACAGATGCTCATCAATTTCTATAATCTTTGGTGAGTCCATATATTTCTTTAAGAACGGTCTTAACATTTGTGGAATTGTTGCGGAAAAGACAAGCATCTGAAGATTCTCTTTCATCTTTCCAAGTACTGCATCAATATCCTCTAAATAACCATACTCTAATGTCATATCTGCTTCATCAATGACAAATATATCCGCAGTTGTAATTTTAAGAGCCTGTTCCTCTAAAGATAAATCTTTAATTCGTCCAGGTGTTCCAATAACCAAATGAGGTTGAACATTCAACTTTGAAATTGTTTTTTGTTTATCTTTACCACCAATGATTAATGAAACCCTTAAATTCTTATTATAATTTATAAAAACTTTAGCCTGATCATAAATCTGTTGTGCCAATTCTCTTGTAGGAGCAGTAATGACTGCCTGCACACAATCTGCTGATGTCTCTATCATATCCATAATTGGAATTAAAAAAGCATGTGTTTTCCCTGTTCCTGTCTGTGATATGCCAATCACATCTCGATGTTTATAAACAAGTGGAATGACTGATTTTTGAATTTCTGTTGGTGATTGAAAATTCAACTTTTGTAATGTTTCTTTTACAAAAGGTTGAAATTGATATTGTTCAAATAATTTCATATAATCGCCTCCTTTTAGCCATATGATTATACACTAAAACTTTTAAAAAAGCAAAAAACTTTGATAAAATCTTATATTTTCTTTGATTATTTGTCAAAGCAAAAAGAGGGAAAGACATATTTGACATATATCTTGATATTACAAATGATCCTAGATACAATAATAAAAAGCCTTTTATTAAGCAAAAGCAAACAAAGTGACAAAAAGAACGTAAAAGTTGTCAAAATGACCACATCAGTTGGTAGTATTGCTTTTTTATTTTTTGTTATAATATGAGTGCCTAAGAAAGGAGACTATATATGAACATTGCTGATAGAATACAACATTTAAGAAAAGTAAAAGGGATATCACAAGAAGAACTTGCCAATCAAATTGGTGTTTCACGACAATCCGTTTCTAAATGGGAAAGCGAACAAACTTTACCAGACATTGAAAAGATTATTTTATTGAGTGACTTTTTTGAAGTAACAACAGACTATTTACTCAAAGGTATTGAACCCGCTCCTCATGAGTCTATATCAACGCACGAAAAACCTAATGGTGTCATTTTTACAATTGTTGCAACGACAATGAATGCCCTTGGATTGATTGTTGCTGCCATGATATGGAATGAAGAACAGACTGCCATAGCAACACTCACCGGACTCATTTTGATTATCTTTGGATGTATGATTTATGGTATTGGTATGGTCATATCAGATCAATCTTCTCAGACAAAAGCCAAACAATTATTTTGGTCCATAAATATATGGACATTAACATTCATTCCTTTATCTATGGCATATAACATCATGACAAGTGGCTTAGGAACTGCTCCATATCCTCTTCTTGATGCTTCCTATGTTGGATTTATTCTTTTTTGGATGATTTATATCATGCTTGGCAGTATTGTTAATCTTCTCATTTATAAACAAAGAGCATAAAATATCTCATGACGATTTTGATGATTTCTCTTCAAAGTCGTTATTTTTCTTTATCCAAAACACAAGTATCATCTTTTTTCTTTTAACATATCTTAACATAGGAGGTGTTAATCATGTATCCACAATATCCACCCTATGATTTTTATCCCTATTATCCACCAATGATGTATCAAAAACCATCATTATTACAATCTATGAGATATTCACTTCATCAGATGAATCTTTCATCAACGATTCAGACAGCTCAAAAAACACTTTATACGGCTAATCAGCTCATTCCTATTATCAATCAATTACGTCCTGTTTTGCATAACGCCAAAACAGCTTTCCGTGTTGTTAAAGCTGTGAAGAGTTTTGATTTAGATGACATAGATGAGGATATTGATAAAAATGTTCAAGTGGAATCACAGACTTTTGAAAATATGTTACCAGTAAGAAAGCCTAGTTAGGCTTTCTTATGGCATTGATAATGTCTGCATCATATCCATAAATTTCCAATAATGCAATCGCATTTCCTACTGTACAACGTCCCTGATGTATTTTATAATCACAGGATAATTGATTATTCACAATCGCATCACGGAAACAATACTGATCAATCCAAGGAAACTTTTCAACCAAAGATAAATCATGTGTTGTCACCAAAATCAATGATGAACTTTGAAATAAATAAGTCAAAATAGCCTGAGAAATCATCACACGTTCTTTTTCATTTGTTCCTCTTAAAATTTCATCAATAAAGATCATACAATCCTTTTCTTTCACATCATCTATCATGGCTTTTAAAGTTTTAATTTCTTTTACATAATAACTATCTCCTGATGTTAAATCATCTTTCATATGAATGGCACTATGAATCGTATAATGATAACACTTCCATTCATCTGCAAAACATGTATGCAAAGTTTTCGCCATCAGCATATTGATACCAATCATTTTTAAGAATGTAGACTTACCTGATGCATTGGATCCTGTAATCATACAAGAACGTGTTGTTGAAAAACTATTTTTTACAGGATTAGAAATTAAAGGATGGTAAGCTTCGACAAATGAAAGCTGTTTATCTTGTGTTAATTCAGGCAAACACGTGACATAACGTTCACGTACTAATCGCACACTTAAAGCAACATCTGCAGTTCCTAAATATTCATAGAAAGTAAGCATATAGCTTTCCATGTCTTCTTGATGCTTTAATAATATGAGATATTGATGTAGTGATAACATAAAGAAGCTTTGGATTGTCTGTGTGAAATAGAAAACATCTATTTTAGAAATCTTATAAATGACACGTGCCAATACTGTATATGTCTTTGCTTTTTTAAGCATTGGCTTTAATTTTTGAATATCTTCTTCAGGAAAAACACGATGTTTAACCAAATGTGATAAAGCTTCAATCATAAAACAATAACTCATTGTTTCCGTCACAATAGTCTTTGTACGTTGACTATAATAAGTATTCAAAAGAATCATCAAAGCTGCATATATACAAAGTGGTAAAAAAATCAGCTCACCTAAGAAAAACCACATGATGATAAATACAATCGGACAAAAACCTAAGCACATGATAAGTCGTCTTTCCCATAACGAAAAGACTTGAGAATGCTGAAACAAGCCTAAACATGCGTCATATTCTTTACTTAACTGATAAAGTTGATAAAGTGTATCAGATAAGATTTGAGGATTCTGATAACGCTGAACCATCATTTCTAACAAACGATGATCACATTGTTTTGATAACATACGACCATACATATATTCTCTACCTATATTCGTATAGGTAAAGTCACATTTCTGTAAAACTTTTAATAACAGAAAATCATCAATTTCCTGTTTAGATATTGCTTTTTCTTTTAAAGTTTCAGCATATTCCTCATTCCATTCTATTTCATCCTTTTCAAGCTGATATGGAAACAGTTGAACTAATCGTTTATGCATAAAAACATTCCATAAGCCTTTCAAAACCATAATCACTATCAATATCAGTAAAATAGCTACCCAAAATATCATCATGGTATCTCACCTCACCTTGACTTTACAGCACTACCCTTGGGGTAAAGCAACTATTTTTTTATTTTTTGATAAATTTCATATAAAAACAGTCTAAATGTAGAAGAAAAGTGAATCACTAAAATAAGTAACATGGCTAAAGAAGCCAATATAGATAAAAATGAGTCATTATCAAATAAAAATAAAGCATAAATAAAAATAGATAAACAAATTATGATTTTTTCAAAGGGTAGGATGGTTTGTGTAGAAGAATTGATTTTTTTCAATTGTTTGGTTTGTTCTAGCTGATGGCTTAAATTATCTAATGTCTGTTTTTGCGTCAAACTCTTTTTCACATCATCAATATATTGTAATGATGTTTCAATATCAAAAATCTGTTTTTCATATTCTTCTTTTTTCAGATCAAAAATATCATATTGATTATTGATCAGTATATCTTTAATTTGAGAAATAGAGAAATCAAGTTGTCTTAAACATTTAATCTGCATCAATCTTTCAATATCTTTCTGTTGATAAACACGATAACCATGAGCATCTTTTTGAGGATGAATGAGCCTTTTTTGTTCATAAATCATAATCGTTTTCTTAGATAAATTTAATTGTTGAGAAACTTCCTGAATATGCATCATTAATCACCTGTTTTCATTATATAAAGATTTCTTCATCATCACAAGAAATTATGATACAATGAAGTGGAGGTGAAAAGGTATGCAAGTGAAAGCTATTACCCCAAGAGGATATTGTAAAGGTGTCGTCCGTGCTATTGAAATAGCTAAAAACGCACAAAATGAACAACAACCTATTTATATCTTAGGAATGATTGTTCATAATCAATATATTGTTGATGCATTAAAAGAAAGAGGTATTCAGACAATTGATATTCCTGGTCAAACACGTCTAGAATTATTAAATCAGATTCAACACGGAACCGTCATTGTCACTGCTCATGGTGCCAGTGAGCAGGTATTTGAAAAAGCGAAAAATAAAGGCCTCAATGTCATTGATGCCTCATGTTTAGATGTGATTAAGACACATGATTTAATCAAAAAGAAATTGAATGAAGGATATGACATTTTATATATTGGAAAAAAAGGACATCCTGAAGCTGAAGGTGCTATTTCTATTGATGAAAAACGAGTTCATTTGATTACCAGCAAAAATGATATTCAAATGATGGATCCAAATAAGCATTATGTGATGACGAATCAGACAACCATGTCTTTATATGATGTCTATGATTTATGTGAGTATGCCAAAACGATACTTCCTCATGTCACAATCGAAAAAGAAACTTGTACAGCAACGAAAATCAGACAAGAAGCTATTAAAAACATGGAAGAAGATATTGATATTGTTTTCATTGTGGGTGATCCTCATTCTAACAATACTCAAAAACTAGCAAGCATTGCTAGTGAAAAGAAAGAAGTTCATATGATTGAGAGTCTTGATGATTTAAATATTAACTGGTTAAAAGGGAAAAAGAAAGCTGCAGTCTCTTCAGGTGCATCTACACCAACCTATTTAACAAATCAAGTTATAGAATTCTTACATCAATTTAATGAAAATGATCCTCAGACCTTCTTTAAACAACCGATAGACTTAACAAAAATATTAGACTAAATGCATGTTTTCATGCATTTTTTTATTAAAAAAGTTTTCCAGAAAGGAAAACTTAATCATCAGGTAACCATTTCACTTTATGATAATAAATAATAAACATAATAGCAGCACTGATCCATGTCACTGGCCAGCCAAAGAAAACAAAGAAAACATCAGATGTCATTGAGGTTACAATAGCTAAATAAATCTGTCTTAAAATAACAAAATTAAATACCATAATATACATTGGGATAGATGATTTTCCAGCCCCTCTTAAAACACCATTATAGATTTGTACAATTGGTAATAACATATAACATGTTAAAAAGGCAAATAACATTTTCCATCCTGCTTCTACTACTGCCTGATCGCTATTAAAGATACGAATAACATCTCTTCCAAAGAAGAATAAAAAGACAGTCATAGCTCCCACAACCGCAAAAGTCATCCATAAAGCTATCTTTGAACCACGTTTGACACGATCATATCGCTTAGCTCCAATATTTTGTCCAACAAATGTTGTAATTGCCATATTAAAACTTTGTAAAGGCAAATTCACAAAACCATCAATACGAATCGTTGCTGAATAACCTGCCACAACATCTGAGCCAAAAACATTGACATAAGATTGCACCACGACATTAGATAAAGACACAATACTTTGTTGTAAAGCCGTAGGCAATCCAATCATAATAATACGCTTTAAAATAGGAAGATGAAAACGAATTTTTCTTATTTTTAAAGCATAGACTTCATCACTTTTCATCAAGACAATACAAACCAGTAAAGCACTTAATGCCTGAGAAACATCAGTTGCAATAGCTGCTCCTGCCACACCCATATGGAAACCTCTCACTAACAATAAATCTAACACAATATTTGTTAAACAGGCTGCTACTAGAAAATAGAGCGGCCTTTTTGAATCTCCAACAGCACGTAAAACACCTGCCCCCATATTATAAATTAATGCAAAAGTGATTCCACCAAAATAAATTGTTAAATATGTTGATGATTCAGGAAACACATCTGCAGGTATACCTATCATATGTAGAAGTGGATTAGTGAATAAAACACCAACAATCGTTAAGAAAATAGCCATAACAATCGTTAAAGCTGCTGAACTATGAATAGCCTGTTTTAATCTTTTAGAATCATTGGCTCCGTAGTATTGAGCAATCACAACTCCTGCACCTGTTGCCAATCCCATAAAAAAACCAATAAGCATATTTGTGATAGGTGAAGACGCCCCAACAGCAGCCAATGCCTGTTTAGAAACATAATTCCCTACGACATATGCATCTACAGTATTATATAGTTGTTGGAATAGATTTCCAATCAAAAGTGGGATTGAAAACCAAAAAATAGATTTTGCTATACTTCCATAAATCAAATCTGTAGATTTTCGACTTTGATCCATCCTTTTCTCCCCTTTCCCTATACAAACAATTATTGTACTCCTGTTTTTTATTTTTACAATACTATAAATCTACAAAATCTATGGTTCTTAAAGAATTAATATTTTGAATAAGATCTTTTTGCATTTCTATTTCAACACGATATGGATAAGATGATTGATATGTATCTAATTTTTGATCAATCATTAAAGCTTCTTTTTCATGATGTTCAATCCATCTTTCATAAATAGATAAAGTGCGTAATCCCACTAAATAAGACTGTATATTTTTTTGAAAATCAATACTTAATGATTGATATAATGGAATCGCTTTTGAATCATTACCAAAAATCATTTCACAATAAAAAGCACTTCTAAGAGTGCTTCATTTCTTAAATGTTCAGCATTTCAACAAATGTAAATTGACCTTGATCATAATGAAAATGTAAAATACTACAATTCCCTAATTTTTGACCATTCAATAATTGTTCAGGTTGCCCTAAATGTGATAAAAAACAACGACAAGCTCCAGCATGTGATACAGCCAAAACAGTCTGACATGCATCCTGTTCCATAATATCCTTTAGCGTTGTTACCATTCTTTCCATAACCTGTAATCTTGTTTCTCCCCCATAAATAGGAAAGAAATCATCATATTTATCAACAGGAGGATTTAAATCTTCACTTTCACCTTCAAACACACCAAAATATCTTTCTTTAATTCCCTTTAATCTTTGATAAGGTTGATGAGTCACAAGTTCAAGTGTATCACAACATCTTTCAGACGTAGAGCTATAACAATGATCAAAATGAATATCTTTTAATAATTCTCCTGCTTTTTGAGCTTGTTCTATTCCTTTTTCAGTTAATGGAGAATCACACCATCCCTGTATCTTTCTTCTTTGATTAAATAATGTTTCACCATGCCTCATTAAATATAAATCTTTCATATTCCATACCTCCATAAATATTATAGATGAAACCTTGACCACACTCAAGACAAACGACACTATAAAGAAAAACACTCCTAAGAGTGTTAAAATTCAAATTGTTATTTCATCAATTCATTTTTCTATAAATTCATCTTTATATTCTTGAAGATATTGAATAAGAAAATGATAACATTCTTCTTCTACATCATTGTAGTAGTACTCATCTATTTTATTTAACTGCTCAGACATTTTTGGATCACTATACATTTCTACAATCTCATGGGCATTCTTTAAGTATTGATAACTATCATTCAACTTTAAAGTTTGTAAAGTATGAAGTGTAGATTCAACAAATTCATAACCATTATAAAAAAATTGTTCAATACCACCACTCCCTGTTTCTCCAAGAAAATGAAACACCAGCCAAAAATTCCTTTGATATTCATTTAACTGATCCAAATCATAACCATAATCACAAAGTTCAGATATGCGTAGCCAAACTTCATCAACTGACTCTTGCGTCATATCCTGATGAAGAATATCTTCTAAGGGCTTTTGTGGAATTTCATGAAAAATATCTGTTGCAAGTTCCTTTTCCAGTACTGATGCTCTTTGACCAGTTACATAAAAATAAATACCTATAAAAAAGAAAGCAGCAATCAATCCAATTACAATTTTCTTCATTTTTAAACCTTAATAACAACTTTCCTGATAATCTATTAACTGATCATTTTCATAAACAATCTTTGCACTATGAAATTTTGAATCTTGAATCCATTCAAAGAAATGATAATCACCTTCCCACATAGGTAAAGATGAAATCTGATCATTGTCGATCCACTGTAAAATACCTTCATCACATTCATGAATTTCACCACTAAAATCCCAGCATGTATAAACAAACATCCCTTCATCCTGACCGTGGTAAAGTTTAGGAAAAACAACAAATCCATGAAGCTGAAGCTTTAGCGCAGTTAAACCTGTTTCTTCATAGATTTCTCGTCTCATGCATTCTTCAGCACTTTCACCCTCTTCGAATTTTCCACCAACACCAATCCATTTTCCACCATTGATGTCATTTTCTTTTTTTATACGATGGAGCATAAGTGTCTGATGATCCTTTTGAATATAACACATGGTTGTCAAAATCATATTATCGGTAGTGATAATAATCAGGAGAACTTCCTTCTATTATCTCTACATTCACTTCCTTTTCTAATAATTCTTTTAATTTTCTCACCATCATGTTTTCTGCATGATGATGAATATCAACCAATAACATATGATGGTCAACTGCATTTTTCGCATGACGATATTTGGTATCTCCAGTTAAATAGGCATCTGCTTTTCCATAGAACTGTGACATAAAATCTGCTCCACTTCCCCCACATATCGCAACCTTACGAACCATATCAGCATGTCCAGCATATTGAAAATGCTTTAAATGATAAGTTGTCTGTACATGGTCAAGAAAATCATCCATTGTCATAGGCTGATTCAAAGTGGCTATGCGTGTGATTCCATCTTCACCACGTTCGATATCATGAACACATAATGCTTCCATGAGCCATTCATTCATTGCCACATTATCTAAAGCCGTATGTGAGCTATAAACAACAATATGATGTTCAATAGCTTTAAAAATAAATGCGCCCATAAAATCATCCTGATCAATATTCACAATGGGATCTAATAAAAATGGATGATGTGTAATTAACATCTGACAACCCTTTTCAATAGCTTCATCAATAGTCTGTAAATCAGCATTTAACGCAATCATTATCTTAGAAACTTCTGTTTCAATCTGACCAATCTGTAATCCACATTTATCCCATTCTTCCTGTAAAGAAAGAGGAAAATGCTTTTCCATAACTGCAATAATCTCTTTAGCCTTCATTGAGCTCACCTTCTATCATTTCAATCATATGTAAAACTTCCTGATAACGAGGATGGTTTTCCTCTAAAGAAGTCAATATATTTTGATAAATATGTAATTGTCTTCTCCATTTTTCATAAAATAAAGTATTTTTCTTTTGTCTTAAATAAGGTCCAAAATAAATATCTTCTTCCTGATAAGAAAGTTGTTTTGATGTTTTCTGACAAACCATAATTTCATAAATATGATGTGCATCTTTCACAATATCTTCATCAATAATTTCTATCTGATGTAAATAAAGATACTCACGTAAAACTTCTAAACCTACATTAGCCTGTAAAAATAATCGTTGATCTTGGATATATTCAGGAAATTCATCTAATATATCCACAATTAACTTACCACCCATACCACAAATACTAATCATATCGACTTGTTGATCTAAAAGTGGATGAATACCACTGCCAAGCAGTGGTATGACTTTATTCTCTAAATGATAACTCCCAATCGTTTCTATAGATGCTTGGATAGGTCCCTTCGCTATATCACAGGCATAAGCCTTTTGAATGACATTTTCATTCACTAAATAACAAGGTAAGTAAGCATGATCAGTTCCTATATCTCCAAGACTTTCTCCATGTTTATATTTGATAATCAAGTCCGCAATGGCCTGTAATCTTTTTGATAGTTTCATATTAACGATCTAAGAAATCCTTTAAACGTTTTGAACGTGATGGATGTTTTAATTTTCTTAAAGCTTTGGCTTCAATCTGACGGATACGTTCACGTGTGACATTAAATTCTTTACCAACTTCTTCAAGTGTTCTCGTACGACCATCATCAAGACCAAAACGTAAACGTAAAACTTTTTCTTCACGATCTGTTAATTCTAATAAAACTTCATTTAATTCATCTTTTAATAATTCATTCGCAGCATAATCATCTGGTGACATTGCCCCTTCATCTTCAATGAAATCTCCTAAATGTGAATCATCTTCTTCACCAATTGGCGTTTCTAATGATACAGGTTCTAAAGATATCTTTTGAATTTCACGTACTTTTTCTGGTGTCATACCATCCATCTTTTCAGAAATTTCTTCTGCTGAAGGTTCACGTCCTAATTCTTGGATCAATTGTCTTTGAACTCTTGTTAATTTATTGATCGTTTCAACCATATGAACTGGAATACGAATTGTTCTAGCCTGATCTGCAATAGCACGTGTAATAGCTTGTCTAATCCACCATGTTGCATATGTAGAAAACTTAAATCCTTTTGTATAATCAAATTTTTCAACAGCTTTGATAAGTCCCATATTTCCTTCTTGAATCAAATCAAGGAATAACATTCCTCTACCAACATATCTTTTTGCGATAGATACAACAAGACGTAAGTTGGCAGCTGCCAATTTCTTTTTAGCTTCTTCATCACCGTCTAATATTCTTTTCGCAAGAGAAATTTCTTCGTCATGACTTAATAATTCAACACGTCCAATTTCTTTTAAATACATTTTCACTGGATCATTAATTTTTACATTGCTTCCAAGCTGATTAGAATCATCTTCTTCCTCATTGCTGTACATATTAACAGTATCTCCTGTTAACATGTCAAAATCGCCGCCAAAGTCTAAATCAGCAACATCATTGTCAATATCTGAATCTAAATCATCTAAATTATCCAAATCATCCAATGTTTCTAATGCTTCAAGATCATCCAAATCACTTGCCATACCACTCATTAACTGATCATCATCAATATCATCTAAAGCATCAAATCCATCTTCAATTAAAATATCATTATCCGTAATAAAAGATAATAATTCTTCAGCTGATTCATCATCTAAGTCATACTTTGTTAAAAAGGCATCTAAATCATCTTGAGATAATTTACCACCCATAGCTTCAGCTGTTTCTTTGATTAAATTCTTCAAATCATCCAATGTCACTGGTGTTGCTTTCTTTTTCATATCCTTTTTCATATTACTTTTTATTGACCTCCTAATTTAACAATCTCATTTAAAATCTGTGCCTTTTGTTGAGGATCTAATATATAACGAAATTGTTCTAATAACTGTTCTTTTTTCATTTTCTTTGCATGATTTCCTATGGTTTCTATATAATCATCTATCGCTTTTTCTTCATATTCTTGAGGCAAAGGAGATTGTGCAATCTCTACCACAGTTTGTATCAAATCTTCTTTTTGTATACTATTTATCAAATCTGCAATTTCTAATTGATTATGATGACGATAGTAGTCAATAATATAAGAAGCAATGATACGATATTGATCATTGTACATAAAACCTGCTTTTGCTTCATATTTCAAAGCGACACTTTTATGATTTAACATATAAAATAACAAATCATGTTCAGCTTGCTGATATTTATCCTTTAAATGTGTTATTTTCTTTTGCGGGACTCTTGTTTCCTGATGAAATTGAGGTTTCATCCCATTGATCTGCTGATGAATCAGATCATAAGAAAAACCTGACTGTTTCGATAAAACCTGAATGTAATAATCCTGATCAATAGGATCATGAATTTTAGCAATTTCATAACACATTTTCTCTAAATAATTTTTACGATCATCATAATTTTGAGAATCTATTTTCTGATACTCAAAATTCATTAAAAATTCAATCGGTTTCAATGTCTTTTTAAGGGCTTCCTGTAATCCTTCTTTACCTTGTTCTTCATAGATTTCATCAGGATCATGATTATCAGGTAAAACAATAATGGATACCTGAAAACCAGCTTCCTCCAATTCTCTGGCAGCTTTACTCATAGCTGTTTGCCCAGCCTGATCACCATCCAAACACAAATGAACATGATGCGTCAGACGACGTAAAGCCTGAATATGTCCCTTTGTCAGAGCTGTTCCCATAATAGCAACTGTATTTTCAATACCTGCTTTATACATCGCTATGACATCCATAAATCCTTCCAGTAAGTATATAAATCCAGCTTCTTTAACCGCATCTTTACATTGATGGTAATGATAAAGTGTCTGTCCTTTAATAAAAATATCAGATTCAGGAGAATTGACATACTTGCTGTCAGTTTGTGTTGGTTTATAAATACGTCCACTAAATCCAACAACCTGTCCTTGCTGATTATACAATGGAAACATAATACGATCTTGGAAACGGTCAAAATGCTGATATGATTCTACAATCAGACCAGACTTGACCATATCTATTTCCTGAAAGCCCAATTTTTCAAATGCCTGATATAAAGTTGACTGCAAAGGTGCATAGCCAATTTGAAATTCTTTAATCAATTCATCAGAAAAATGACGTTTCGTTAAATAAGCTTTTGCTTCCAGTCCCAATTTTGTATTGAGATAGTAACTATAAATTTTCTGTGCTTCTTCGTGCATTTGATAAAGTGAAGCATTTTCTTTAGAAATCGGTGATGAAACGACATCTAAATGATATTCACTTAAATCAATATGACCTATTTCGGCAACTTTTTTAACAGCTTCTATGTATGATATTTTTAAATATTTCTGTAAAAATGTAAAAACATTGCCTCCCGTACCACACACAAAACACATAAAAATTTGCTTATCAGGCGAAACAGACATTGAAGGATGTTTATCATCATGAAAAGGGCATAATGCTATGTAATTTCTTCCTTTCTTTTCCAAAGGAAGATACTCGCCAATCACATCAACAATATCAACGCTCTGCCTGATTTCATTTATCTTTTCCTGTGATAGACGTGCCATATATGCCCTCCTTTATTAAAAACGAATCTTTTTTGTTAGATAATCTACAAGTTCATGAATTGGTAAACGAATCTGCTCCATTGTATCTCGATCTCTTAATGTGACAGACTGATCATTTTCACTGTCAAAGTCAACAGTTATACAATATGGCGTTCCAATTGCATCCTGACGACGATAACGTTTTCCAATCTGTCCAGCAACATCGTATTCCACATTAAATTCCTTAGCTAACAACTGATAAACTTCCATAGCTTTATCACTTTGTTTTTTTGTAAGTGGTAAAATAGCTGCTTTTACAGGTGCCACAGCTGGATGGAAATGCATCACAAGACGTGTTTCTTTTTCCAACTGTTCTTCCTCATAAGCATCAGCTAAAACAGATAAGAATAAACGATCTGCCCCTACTGATGGTTCAATAACATATGGTAAGTATTTTTGATTCGTTTCAGGATCTAAATACTCTAGATTTTTCTTAGAATATTCCTGATGTCTACCTAAGTCATAATCTGTACGATCAGCAATACCCCATAATTCACCCCATCCAAATGGATAAAGATATTCAATATCACTCGTTGCCTTAGAATAGAATGATAATTCTTCTTTTTCATGATCTCTAAATCTTAAATTATCTGCACTTAATCCTAAGTCCAATAAAAATTGCATACATTGATTTTTCCAATAATCAAACCATTCTAAATCTGTATCTGGCTTTGTAAAGAATTCTAATTCCATCTGTTCAAACTCTCTTGTTCTAAAGATAAAATTACCTGGTGTAATTTCATTTCTAAAAGATTTCCCAATCTGACCAATTCCAAATGGAACTTTTTTACGTGATGTTCTTTGAATGTTTTTAAAATTCACAAAAATTCCCTGAGCCGTTTCAGGTCTTAAATAAACAACACTTTTGGCATCTTTGACAACACCCATATATGTTTTAAACATCAATTCAAACTCACGAATATCTGTAAAGTCTTCACTTCCACAGTTTGGACATTGAATATGATGTTCTCTAATAAATTCCATCATTTTTTCTGGTGCCCAACCATCACTATGAATATTTGGATCATAATCTTCAATCAATTTATCAGCACGATGTCTTGTTTTACAATGTTTACAGTCAATCAATGGATCACTGAATCCACCAACATGCCCACTAGCTTCCCAGACACGTGGATTCATAAAAATTGCTGAATCTAATCCAACATTATATGGTGATTCCTGAATAAAACGTTTCCACCATAATTTCTTAATATTATTTTTCATTTCCACACCTAAAGGACCATAATCCCAAGTGTTTGCAAGCCCATCATAAATTTCAGAACCCTGATAAACAAATCCTGAATTTTTTGCATGAGCAATTAATTTATCCATATCTTTGTTTGCCATATTTATACCCCTTTTTATTTATGTTTATACCTATATAAAATAGCAAAGACCTAGCACAAGCCAAGTCTTTTATTTATATATTTACTTCGTATTTATACCCTTATAGTAGTCATTTGTCAACCAACAATGAGTGTACTTTATAAATATGTCCTTTCATTTAGCCATTTCAGTATACTCTTATAAACCAACTTTTTATCTTTTTCAAACAACAAGGCATGTCGTTGCCCTGAAAAGATTTCAAATGTCAGATCCTGAAGCGGTATTTTTTTATATTTTTCAATAAGTTTTTGAATATGAGGACACATAGGATCATTTTCACCAATACCAATATATATTGATAAAAACGAAGGAATACTCATGATTGTTTTTTCAGTATTGACTTCCTGTATCATATGAATGATATCTCGATATCCTTGAACAGTATATGCAAAATGTGACATAGGATCATCCAGAAAACGTTGTCTTTCATCCTCATCACTCGTTAACCAGTCCATATCACTTGTCATGCGAATTCTTTTATTTAAACGATGACGAAGATAGCGAGAATATTGTTGTGCTTTATGAAGTGGTCCCTTCCACATCTTTAATAAACGTAAATAAATACGTTTCAAATAGAAGAAATCAACTTTTGAAGGTGTTCCCAGTAATAAAGCTCCTTCAATAAAGTCACCAAAAACAGTCATATACTTACGTATCAAAATAGAGCCTAAATCAACTCCCAGCATGAAATAAGGTGAATCAGGATACTTTTCACGAATAATCATCTGCAAATGATGCATATCTTCAATCAGATGCATAGGCCCATCATGTTCTCCAAAATATCCCTGTTCAAAATCAATTAAAGAACGTCCATGTCCAGCGAAATCACTCACTACCACCACAAAGCCTTGACTTGCTAGAAAAGAAGCAAAATGCTCATAACGTCCAGCATGTTCTCCTAAACCATGATGAATCTGCACAATGCCTTTTACACGAATCACAACTTGAGGCTCATAAACATGATAACGAATATTGATATGCATGGATGATGTAAAGAAAGCAGTACGTTTCATATCATGACCCCCTTCGTAGTGGTCGTTTTTGACCTTTTGGTTTAATTAAACATTTCTTTTGAAAACCAATTAAATCTGTTCTTTTTGCTAATGTTAAAGCTTCATAGACAAGATGATAATTTTGTGGACGACGATATTGCATCAAAGCACGTTGCATTGCTTTCTCTTTTGGTGTTTTCGCAACATAAACAGGTGTCAAATCTCGTGGATCTAACTCTGTATAATACATAGCTGTTGATAAAGTTCCAGGAGTTGGATAAAAATCCTGAACCTGTTCTGGCTGATGATGGATATCTCTTAAATATTCAGCCAATTCAATAGCACTGTTTAAATCACTACCTGGATGCGATGACATCAAATAAGGAACAAGATACTGATTTTTGTTCATCTCTTTATTGAGTCGTTTATACTTATCCACAAACTTTTCATACAGTTCACGATGAGGTTTTCCCATTTTATCGAGAACCTGATTACTGATATGCTCAGGAGCAACCTTTAATTGACCACTGATATGATGTTGAATCAGTTCTTTAAAAAATGTATCATCCTGATCATACATTAAATAATCATAGCGAATACCCGAACGAACAAAGACTTTTTTAACACCTTCTAAACTTCTTAGTTTTTTAAGTAAAGCCAAATAATCACTATGATCGACTCTTAATTGACGACATGGTTTTGGCCATAAACACTGTCTGGTCGGACAGGCTCCATGTGTCGTTTGTTTTTCACAGCTAGGAAATCTAAAATTCGCTGTTGGTCCTCCAACATCATGAATATAACCCTTAAAATCTGGATCCTGGATAATTTTCTTAGCTTCTTCAACTAACGACTCATGAGAACGTGATTGAATGATACGTCCCTGATGAAAGTTTAAAGCACAGAAATTACAGGCCCCAAAACAGCCACGATTACTGATAAGTGAAAAACGCACTTCTTCAATCGCTGGAATATAATCATAGCTTGGATGATACGTTCTTTGATAAGGCAAAGCATATGTATCATCAAACTCCATCTGTGTTAATGGGCGATTAGGGCGATTTTGTACGACATAAAATCCCTCATATGGTTCAACCAATGTTTTGGCATTATAATGATCAGTATTACGATATTGAATACCAAATGATTTGGCATATTCTTTTTTATCATGAGTCATATCAAAAAACGATGGTAACATGATATGATCATCTGGAATCATAGATAAATCCTTTGTTTTAAAAACTGTTCCATCTAAATAAGTCAAATCATGCACGTCAAGTCCTGCATCTAATGCTTCAGCAATCTCAATAATGCTGTTTTCTCCCATTCCATACATCAATAAGTCTGCATTCGCATCAATTAAAATAGATTTTCTGACTTTATCATCCCAATAATCATAATGAGCCAAACGTCTTAGACTGGCTTCAATACCACCAATCAAAATGGTTGCATCATGATAAGCTTCACGCACTTTTTGACTATAAACAATCACTGCACGATCAGGTCGATGACCCATTTCTCCATTATTAGAATAACTGTCTTTTTTTCGTCTTTTCTTGGATACACTATAATGATTCACCATTGAATCAATATTACCACTAGAAATCAAAAAGCCAAGACGTGGTTTGCCAAAACGCTGAAAATCATCCAAACGACGCCAATCTGGTTGTGCTAAAAAACACACTTTAAAACCACGACTTTCTAAAGTACGTGTAATAATCGCTGCACCAAATGATGGATGATCAACATAGGCATCTCCACTAATATAGACAAAATCAGGCTGTTGCCATCCTCTTTCTAACATTTCTTCTTTTGTTGTTGGTAAAAATTGTCCCATAACATTTCCCCTTTATATGCTCATATTATACACTAATTTGTTTTGAAGAAAAATAAAATTGTGTAGAATTTCTACACAATTTGATGAATAAAACGTGATGTTTTCAACTGAATTCCCGTATATTCTTCAATCAACGATTCCATTAAAGGCACCAACACCTGAATGGCTGATGAAGAAATATGTAAATGATCAATAGCGGTTATGGGAATCTTATGAATATGTCGAAAAGCTTTTAAAATATCCTGAGAATAGGGCTGATGATGTCCTATGTGTTTTGAACATAAAAATCCTCCATCTTCCAATGAAATAGAAACAACTTGAGGTGAACCACATAAAACACAGCCATCAACATCTAAAGATACCCCGTTATGTTCTAAAATAAAGACATTAAAAAGCAGATAAACAAGCAATGGTGGATATCCCAAATCCAAAGCATGTAAAGCTTCATATAACATTCTATATTCTTTTTCTAAAGGTTGATTATCTTCAACATAGCGATAGAAATATTCTAGAATATACTGTCCAACAATCTCACTTTCCAAATTTTCTTCAATGTGTCTAAAATAATCAAGTGGTGTAGCCTTAATCAATGTACTCATTCCTTTTTTTAAGGCAATCGTCAACTCACTTAACATCATTTCTTGACACCCACGGGCATTCTTGCTTGTCATTTTACGAATCCCACGTGCCATCACACTCATTTTCCCATATTCATGACTATAAATATGTAAAATCATATCATTTTCTTTATACGGTGTTTTCTTTAAAATAACAGCTTCAACAACTTCCTCATGAATAGTCATTTTCATCATAACCAAACTCTCTTAAATACTTTTGTTTATTACGCCAATTCTTTTCTACTTTCACAAAAAGTTCTAATGTAACTGGAGTTTGTAAAAAACGTTTCATTTCACGTCTGGCATTTTGTTTAATCTTTTTAATCATACTTCCCTGTTTACCAATAATAATAGCTTTTTGACTTGGACGATCCACAACAATCGCCGCCATGACATGAACACCATCTCCATCTTCAGTCATACTTTCAATCACAATCGCAACACTGTGAGGCACTTCTTCATGAGTAAAATATAAAATCTTTTCACGAATAAATTCTGCCATAATAAAACGTTCTGGATGATCAGTAATATGATCTTTAGGATAATACATAACCCCTTCTTTTAAATCGCTTTTGATTGTATCCATGAGATGTTCAACATTATCCCCATTTAAAGCACTAATAGGAATAATTTCTTTAAAATCAAACATTTCTTTCCATTCATTTAACTTTTGAATTAATTCATCTTTTGACAACAAATCAATCTTATTTAAAAGAAGATAAACAGGTCCATCTGCTTCCTTTAAACGACTGACAATAAAACGATCTCCTCGACCAATCTTTTCATTCGCTGGCGCAAGCAATAAGACAATATCCACACCATAAATGCTATTTAAAGCATTGGTATTCATAAAAGATCCTAAACCATCCTGTGGTTTATGAATCCCTGGTGTATCCATAAAAATAATCTGCGCTTCATCATCTGTATAAATACCTTGAATCGTATTACGTGTCGTTTGTGCTGTTGATGATGTAATCGCTAATTTTGTTTTTAAAATATGATTCAATAATGTTGATTTTCCAACATTAGGGCGTCCAACAATACTTACAAATCCTGATTTAAATGTCATAAACTCTCTCCTGTAAATGCACGAGGTAATAACTCCTGCATATTTGTGACTTCATAATAATCTTTACTTCCTAAAATAATAGGTGTAAGGGGATCTAACAATTCAGCCAAAACCTGACGGCAGGCTCCACATGGTGAAATAAGTGGTGAACAGTCACCAACAATGGCTAGTGCTGCAATATCATCCTGGCGATAGCCTTGACAATAAGCCTGAAACACAGCATTACGTTCAGCACACATTGTTGAACCATAAGCCGCATTTTCAATATTTGTGCCATAAATTTTTTGTCCATTTTTCAACAATAAACAGGCCCCCACACGAAAATGAGAATAAGGAACATATGCATTTTGCGAAGCTTTGAATGCTTCATCAACAAGTTCTTGATAATCCATATTCTAACCTCTTTCTATTCCTAACTGATTTAAAATATCTTTTTGTAAAGCTAACATTTCTTTTTCATCATCTTCATTCATATGGTCATAACCAAGCAAATGTAAAAGTCCATGTGTCATTAAAAAGCACATTTCACGTTTTAATGAATGTCCATATTCCTGTGCCTGCTGACAGGCATGTTCATATGAAATGAATATATCCCCTAAGCTTCTTGGCATACCGGCCACATAATATTGTTCATTATCTTCTAATGCAAAACTGATCACATCTGTTGCACGATCAATATGACGATAATCACGATTCATCTGATGAATCTGTTCATCATCAACAATCACACATGATAATTCTACATCATCATCAATCTGCAATGTCTGTAATGTTGTTTCAATAATTTTTCGAAAAACAGCTTCATAATCTTCCTGACATAAATGCTTTTCATCTTCATATACAAAATCAATATTCATCTTCTCACCCTTTATTTCTTTATTTTTCCTTTTTCAATTATAACACATTCCATATTCTTGTTCACTATCTTTGTTTGATGGTTAATCATAATATAAATTTTTCCTTCATCATTTTTCATCAGATAACGTAAAATTTTATTTGCTAAACGTGTATCCATATGTGAAAAAGCCTCATCTAAAATCAGCACATCCCAGTCACGACACAACATGCGAATCAATGCGACAACCTGTCTTTGTCCAAGGGATAGTGGATATCCATTTTCTGACAAGACAATATGCATCATATCATTTAAACTTTCCTGTCCAAATGTTTTTAAATAGAATTGTATTTTCTTTTCATCCTGACATAGAAAATTATCTTGAAGTGTCATATGTAAAAATGTTGGCGTTTCATTTAAATATCCAATATGTTCATATAAAGAAGCCAAATCAATCTGCCTCAATTCTAAATCATTGATATAAATATCACCCTGATATGCTAAGTCTTCTGCTAATAATAACTTTAAAAGGGTTGTTTTTCCACTACCTGTAATACCTTTAATCCACAGATGATGTTGGATATTTAAATCAATATGTTCTAAAACTGGCAACTGATAACCATAAGCATAAGTGACATCATCATAACGAATAGATGTAATCGGTTGATCAAGAGTACATTTTGATTTCTCTAAATCAACTTCAAAATTCTTATACTTATCATAAATCAAACTGACCTGTTTATACTGACTGGCTAAAGCAACCATATTTAAAACCGGCTGAATGCAATAAGAAACCAGCATATAAAACATGATCAACTGTCCCATTGTAATATGTTGAAGATGAAAAAGATAAAATCCTACCAATAAAACAATACCATAACATAAAACAATCAAATATTGAATTAAAGACTGAAATTGATTTAAAAATAAGGCTTGTCTTTCTTTTAATAAAGCTTCATCTAAATAGACATGATAACTTCTTTCACGTTGTCTTTGAAACAAATGAAAATAGCGAATTAAAGAATGATTATCGATCAATTCTAACACATGATGTCTAAAAAGATAATGTGCTTCTAAATAATTTTTATTTATGCTTTGAAAATCTTTTAATCGAAAATAACTGATGACACATATGACTATAAAAGTCACTGCTACAATCAAGGCTAACCAGATATTCAATAAACACATACCCACAAATAAAACAACAAAGAATAAACCATCTAAAAAGAATTTCTCAAAACACTCCAGACTCATTTCTGTCAAATCAAAAAGACTTAATAATTGACTTTGAATCACACCATGATCCTGATAAAAAAATGAATGTGACTGTTTCAACATATTCATAAGTGACTGAAAAACATAATCTTCATCCATAGCCTTTTGGAGATGAATCATTTCTTTCATTTTTAATTGTGTCATATATGTACGTATGCATTCTAAGGTTGTATAAGCCATCGCTAATATGGCCATATAGAAAAAGGCAGTTTTCAAATGAATATAATCAATCAGAATCTGAAAAAAATAACTGCTGCCATAACCAATAACCGCAATCCATAGACCTTTCCATATCAAAGATATCATATAACGCTGATAAGCAAAAAAGGTATCTTTTAAAAATTGTCTATAACTTTTATAATGAAGCTGAGGAACACGTCCCACATGTTTAATCACAATGACTCTTTGCCCATAATGTTCATTCATCTCTTCTATGTACATTTTGACTAATCCTTTTGCTGGATCACCAATGATATACTCTTCATCTTTGATCTCATATAACACAACAAAATGTCCTATTCCATCATAAATCATATATAAAATACATGGACACTTCACTTCTCTAACAACATCTTCTAAAGTAGCTTCATAGGCTTTGGCTTCAATCTGATAACTTTTTAAACATTCAATCATACCTCTTATAGAGATTCCATTTTGATTTAATCTGGCTTTTTTCTTTATATTTTTGATTTCATCATAAAAATGATAATATTTTAAAATCATATCAATACAATAAGCTCCACACGACTTTTCTTCATCTTGTAATTCAATTGGATATTTATGCATAGAAAAACCCCCTTACTTCTATATACGCAAAAAGTAAGGGGTTTTTCTTTTTTTTATGATCATTTTTTTAAAATTTTTTTCAATTTCTCAATAAATTCATCAACATGTTGTGGAGTGATAATCAGTGGCGGTAACATACGAATCACATTGCTGCCAGCTGTTACAACAATAACACCATCATTTAATAATGCTTTCACAACACTTTTCGCTTCTTGATTCAATACTAATCCTTGCATCAAACCAAGTCCACGACGTTCTATCACGCAATCAAACTGATCAACAACTTCATCTAAACGTTGAATGAGATACTGCGAAACTTCCTGAACATGTGGTAGAATCTGATCTTTTTCTAAGATGTCAAAAACTGTTTTGACTGCCATACAAGCAAATGGATTACCACCATATGTACTTCCATGATCTCCTGGTTCCATAGCTTGTGCCCATTTTTTATTAGCCACAAACGCACCAACTGGAATTCCACAGCCAATTCCTTTTGCCAGACACACAATATCAGGTAAAATATCATATTGGAAATAAGTCATGATTGTTCCTGTTCGCCCCATACCACATTGAACTTCATCTAAAATCAGACAAATATCATGTTCATTACATAAAGCTCTTAAATCTTGCATGAAGGCTTTATCACAAGGATAAACACCACCTTCACCTTGAACAGGTTCCACAATAATAGCTGCAGTACGTTCATTAATGAGACTTTTGACACTTTCGATATCATTTAATGTGGCATAACAGACACCATCAATGAGTGGTCCAAAGGCTTTTTGATAAGCTGGATTCCCTGTTAATTTGACAGAACCTGTTGAACGTCCATGAAAAGAATGATGAAATGATATAATCTCACTATCTGCTTTACCATGTTTTAAATAATAATATTTTCTAGCCAGTTTTAAAGCGCCTTCTGTTGCTTCTGTTCCTGAATTACAGAAAAAGACGGCTTCTAACTGTGTTGCTTTTTTGACAGCTTCAGCTGCTTCTACAGCAATTGGTGTATAAAAATAATTTGATACATGTGTTAATGTTGCCATCTGTTTTTGCATAGCTTCAACATAGGCAGGATAATGATATCCTAATGAATTGACCCCAATACCTGCATAAAAATCTAAATATCGACGTCCATTTGTATCATATAAATAAACACCTTCACCTTTTTCTAAAACAACATCATAACGACCATAAGCTTTTAAAAAAGCATTTTCCCCTCTTGTATACCAATCTTCCACAATTTATACCCCCTTTATATTTCTAGCCAATTTCTCATATAAATCAACTGCCGTTTCTAAAACTTCTTCATGAAAATTAAACGTTTCCGTATGTAATCCACTTTGATATTCCTGACATTTTGTACCTACAAAAAAGAATACCCCAGGAATTGCTTTTTGATAAAAAGCAAAGTCTTCAGCTAACATCAATGGTTCATCCAATTCAATATATGTCGATGGATCCACACATGCTTTCAATTGTTGATACAATGATTGATGATTCATCACTGGTGGATACATAGGTGGACAACTCCATTCAATCTGACAGTTATAACTTTTCATTAAACCATCATGAATAGCTTGTATTTCCTGTGTCATTTTATGAAAAAGAGATTCATCATAACAGCGTAATGTTCCATGCATACAAGTTTGTGTAGCGACACTATTACGTGCTGTTCCACCATGTATTTCCCCAATATTGAAAATAACTGGTGAAAACGGTGAAATATGTCTGGAAATCATTGTCTGATATTGCATATAGGCATGGTTAGCAATCATGATACTGTCAATACCTTCCTGCGGTAATCCTGCATGTGCTCCTTGTCCATGAATGGTCACATCCATTTCACCACACATAGCCATTAACGGTCCACTTTTACAGGCAATTTTGCCTTCCTCAATCATTGGCATTAAATGCATTCCAAAAATAGCTTTCACATGATATTTTTCTAAGACACCCGATTCTACAACCAGACGTGCTGCGCCTGGTGATTCTTCAGCAGGCTGAAACAACAAAAGAATATTATAGTTCAATGGTTCTTTGATTTCTTTTAAACGTTTCGCAAAACCTAATAAGGCACTCATATGTCCATCATGACCACAGGCATGCATACAGCCTGGATGTTTTGAAACATAATCCACCTGATTTTTTTCATGAATAGGCAAACCATCAATATCACTACGAAAAGCCAAAGTTGACTGACAACCATAATCAATATAAACAAGCGTTCCTGTTTCGATAATACTTTCCCAATGATATCCCATCTGTTCTAATTCATGACGTAAATACTCTGCCGTCTGATATTCTTTTAAACCTAATTCGGGAATCTGATGTAAATCTCTTCTCCAGCGTTTGACATCTTCCATAATCTCACCTTAAATTTTTCTTAAATCATCCATTAACTGTGTCTTTTCTTTTGTTTCATCTGTTTTTTCTTCTTTAATGATACGTGCTGGATTTCCTGCAACAACAGCTCCAGCTGGCACATCATTCAAGACAATACTTCCAGCTCCAACAACAGCACCTTTACCAATACGAACACCTTCTACAACAACTGCATTCGCACCAATTAAAACATCATCTTCCAAAACAACGGGTTTGGCACTAGGTGGTTCAATAACTCCTGCTAAGACTGCTCCAGCTCCAACATGGCAGTGTTTTCCAACTTCAGCACGACCACCTAAGACAGCTCCCATGTCAATCATTGAACCTTCACCAATTTTAGCACCAATATTAATGACAGCCCCCATCATAATCACGGCATTATCTTCAATTGTCACATTTTCACGAATAAATGCTCCAGGTTCAATACGTGCATTAATATTTCGCATATCTAACATAGGTATAGCACTATTACGACGATCTTGTTCTAAATAAGTTTCTGTAATTTGATCTTGATGAGCTTCTAAATATTTTTGAACATTATCCAAATCACCAATCAAAACACGACTTGTTTCTGTTCCAAATACTTTGATAGAGTCATCTATTGGTAAATCATGTCCATTAACATAAACCTTTACAGGTGTCTGTTTCTTTGCATCTCTAATATATTGAATAATTTCTTGTGCTGTACTATACATTCTTAAAATCCTCCTCATTCATTATTCCTTCAAAAACTGTTCTGGCTGGTCCTTCCATGAAAATATGTCCGTCCTGATATTGAATATTTAAAATACCACCTAAAAGTTCCACATCAACCTGTGAGTCACATAATCCATTGACATAGCTGGCATACATGACGGCACAGGCTCCCGTTCCACAGGCCATTGTTTCTCCCGATCCTCTTTCCCAGACACGCATCTTTAAATGCTGGCGATCAATCACCTGAACAAACTCAGTATTGACTGATTCAGGAAACATTTCATTTTTTTCAAAATATGGACCTATCTTTTCAATTTCAAAATCAAGCTGATCAACATATGTTACAACATGGGGATTCCCCATAGAAACAGCTGTACAACGATAAATATGATGATTGATGTTTAAAGGTTCATCAACCATTTGTTCCTTATTAAAAAGACAAGGTATATCCTGCGTATTCAAAGACGGTTGACCCATGTCTACTTTGACTGACTGCACTGTTCCATTTTCAACATGTAACCAGACTCTTTTGACCCCAGCCAATGTTTCAATTTCCAAATAAGTTTGATCTGTTAAATGATGATCATAAACGAATTTAGCAAAACAGCGAATCCCATTCCCACACATCTTTCCTTCACTACCATCACGATTAAACATACGCATGAAAAAATCATATTTTTGTGAAGGTAAAATCACAATCATACCATCACTACCAATACCAAAATGACGATCACTGATGCGGGTAATAAACTCAGGTGTCATATCCACTTTTTGATGGATTCCATCTACATAAATATAATCATTTCCTAGTCCTTCCATCTTTGTAAATTTCAGCATTTTTTCACCTCTATCTTTTTGAAATATATTAACATTTTTTTGATATAATGAAAAGTCTTTTGAAATATTTGCATATATTAAAAATAAGGTGAGTCTATGAAATATATGTTTAAAAAAATCAATCAAACGATTTCTATTTTATTAATTGTTTTATTACTCATGATTATCTATTATCATAGTGTATATTAAAAATAACGGCTTAGCCGTTATTTTTATCTGTATGATCTTGTGGTTGTTTTTGATCCTGTTCTATTATCTGTTCTTGTTGAATTGTTTCTGTTTGTGTATCTGGCGTAGACTCTACAGGTTGATCCAATTGAGAATCTATATTGTCTTCTATCAATGTTTGTTTTGTTTTCTTTTTATTTTTTAAAACAAACACAACAATTCCAATAATAACTAATGCCCCAATTCCAATAAAAATAAATGTCATATCCATACCAGCTGATTTTGGTGATGAAATTACGATTTCATTTGTTGCATGAGACTGGCTTACTAATTCTAAAAGATCAATTTTCACATTTTGTCCATCAACAGTTCCTACATTAGATGTTGCTTTCCCTGGCATTTTGACATTAATAACCATTTCTAAACCTAATGCTTTCATCTTATCTACAGAGTAATCTGCTGATTGTAATAATTGAGAATCCATTTGTTGACTGAGATCTTCCATTGGTAATTTAAGAACTATACAATCCTTACCATCAATGGTTTCTTCAGTAATGTTCACTCCCATTTCATCTGCTGTTGAAGCTAACCCTTCCATACGTACACCAACCCAATTTGATGCATTGATTGTTTCTTCAATTGATGTCACTTTGACATTTTTTGTTTCTTCTGAAGATAACATCTGTTCTTTCATTTGTTCAACAAATTCTTCTTTTGTCATTTGCGAAGCTGTCAAAGCACTTTCTTCCATCAAAAAGTCCATAGATGTATTGACACTTTTATCAGCATTGACTTCAAGATTGATTGTCATTTTCATACATCCTGTTAATAAGAAAACAGCTAATAACAACGACAACGTTTTTAATAGTTTTTTCATAGATATTCTCCTTCCCTATTTTCATTGTAACATAATCCAACAAAATATGGGATTTTTTATCATGACATTTTCAAATTCATTTTTATATGTTTCCAAAATGAATGAATTCAATAGAATGCTCTTGTATAAATCCCATAACTCTTGGATCCATTAATGTTGCCAATTCTTTTGCCCTTTGGATATTATAACTGCTTAATTCTAATAAAGTTTGATCAACATAAGCTGGATGCAAAGCAAATTCAACACTTTCTCTTTGTTCTTTTAAACTTTGATTCAATAATTCCAGTAACATTTCTACAGTCCCATGATCATAAAAATCCGGAATATGGCATGGTGCATAACGAATACCATTTTGTGCTAAAATAGCTTCTATTTCCTGTGTTTGAGCACGCATCGGTAAATTGTATTTTTGAGCCAGTTTCATAGCTGCCTTTAATTGTTTAGGTGTTGTACAAACATGAAAATCAATATGATCGGGCTGTAAACCTGTTGCTAAAAACTTATCCATTTGAGCCTGATATTCCAAATCAAGTTCACTTTGATCACTCTTTTCAATGATCTGTGGATCACGATAAAAATGATCATTTTCATCAATTTAATGTTTTTAATCCTTTCACAATTGAATATTGCGCTGTTGTAACGAGGTGAATCCCCACATGTAATAAATCAGGATATTGTTTCATCAACGAAACAGCATGATCAAAACCAGGCATATTGACCATTAAACTTGTTGAAGTCAAAATCCCCTGTTGAAATCCTTCTAAAATAGCTCAATTAACACCTTTTGAAAAACCAAAATCATCTGCATTCATAATTACTTTCATTATAAGTCCCTCCATCTTTTATATATATTTTATCACAACATTAAGACAATCACTATCTGCTTACATCATATCACACGTAATTTTGACAGAATGATACAAAAATGATTTTTGATATATGACTTATATATGTTATAATGTTCACCAACACATGAGTAAAGGAGAATATAAATGCGATTATCTGAATTTTTAAGATTAGCAATTCCTTCAGTTGGAGTAGCCTGCTTTATTGTAGGTATTCTGGCTATTGTTTATTTGGCTTACATCTTCAAATCAAAAAAATATCAACAAACACCGCTAGACATCAAAAAACTTATTTATAGAGGATTATTGATAGGCTATATCTTAGTTGTCATAATAGCAACGCTAGGTCGTCCAAGCTATTCCTTTGATATGAAAGCCAGCACTGAATTATTCAGCTCATATAGACTCGCTATAAATCATTTTGACATGCGTGAATGGCGTAATATCATTTTAAATATATGCATGTTTATACCTCTAGGATTCTTATTACCGCTTGTATCTTCAAAAATGAAGCATTGGTGGATGACTTACATAGCTGGAATCCTTTTGACACTGTGTATTGAACTTACACAATTGTTAACCAATCGTGGTATATTTGAAATAGATGATATTTTGAATAATGCTTTAGGATGTATGATAGGTTTTGGGTTCTATTCTCTAGGACGTTACATCTATCAAAAATATAAAAAGCATCAAACAAATATGATACATACATTTATGGCTCAAATACCTCTCCTATTAACAATCATTGCTTTCTCTACTATATTTATTTCCTATTCTAAACAGGAATTAGGTAATCTGTAACAAAACTATTATAAAACTGTTGATATGTCACATATTGAAGTGACTAGTCTTGTTCCATTATCTGATGAGACATCTTTGCAAGATGTTTATAAAACCAAACAGTATACACAAGATGAATGTTATGATATCATTCAACCTTTTTTCAACAAGTATGGATTAACTATTGATGATACTCAAACAGATATCTATGATGAAACTATTTATTTCTATTCTCAAAATAGAGAAATCCTAGCCAATATTGATTATAGTGGTGGAACTTTCCATCTTTGGTATACCAATGAATCAGATACACCACAAGACAATTTAACTGAACAAGAAGTTAAAGACATTATTCAAAAAGAAGGCATCCAGATTCCTCAACAAGCCACTTTTACATCATTAGATGATGGACAGTACATATTTGAAGTTCAAGATATCGTTGATCATCAATACCTCAATGGCTCTATTTCTTGTCAAATCAACGCAAATAAATCGTTTATCTCTTTAGGTTATGATTTAAAAACCTATGATTCTTATAAACAATTTCCAATCATTTCTCAACAACAGGCTTTTGAACTTATAAAAGATGGAAAATTCAATCAGGATTGGATGATGAGTTTGGATCAGGAAATCATTATCCATTCTGCTAACCTCGTCTATGTTGAAGATTCTAAAGGTTTCTATCAGCCAGTCTATTTATTTGGAATAGAAAACGATCAAATCATCTACATTCCTGCTATTCAATCATAACGCAAAAAAATGATGAATTCTTCATTGAGATATGATCCCTATATAAAGAAGACATCATTTATATATCACGATTACATATTTCAAACTATTTAACAAACTCTCATTTCTTATATAACTATCAAATTTTAACGAGATTCTCACTTATAACACTTCTTATTTTCATACTCAAATAAAATAATTTTGAAAAAATAAAAAAATAACTTTACAAATGCTTTAAAATCTTATATACTTGTATTTGCCTGATTGAGGTATACAAGATCTGGCGGTCGTGGCGAAGTGGTTAACGCACCGGATTGTGGCTCCGGCATTTCGTGGGTTCGATTCCCATCGACCGCCCCAGAGTATGCGGGTGTAGTTCAATGGTAGAACTTCAGCCTTCCAAGCTGACTACGTGGGTTCGATTCCCATCACCCGCTCCATATGTAAAGTTAAACTCCTTATGAAAATAGGGAGTTTTTTATATTCTTTTTATTCATCATCATAAGCTCTTACATTATTCAACGGAAAAATCATTAGTAACAGGTTGATTATCAATAATATTTTCTTTTTCATTTTCGATTCTTTCCTTTTCTATCACTGTTTTTAGTATTTCAACGTATTTTATGAATTCGTTTCTTCCATAGTCTGTCAAATGATATGTTGTTAATGGTTTATCATTGTAAATTCTTTTGTGTTTTAAAATGAACTGACTTTGAATGAGCTTATTAAGATGTGTTGCCATATTGCCATCACTACAATTACATATCTCTTTTAATTGTCTATATGAAAGATCACTTTTATACAAACTAGCAATAATCTGTAAACGTATATTTGACTCAAATGCTTTAGATTGTTCAGATATGTTGTTCATTGTTCTCACCTCCCATATATAGCACAACAAATAAATTCGATAGAATGCAAGCTATTAGATATGTTTTGATAATGTCTATTAATGAAAACAATGTCTGTGTAAACAAAGAAATATTCGTCAATGTAGGGAAATATATTGAGTATAAAAAGCTAAATATTAAATATACAATATTTATTCCTATGATCCAAAGAATATATCTCTGTCTTATATAGTAATGTATGTAAAATAACATGATAATGTTGATAATCATAGACATTGGAAAAGTCAAGTAAAAGGTAAAAAGGAAATCAGCATTTATATAAGTCATTATGCAGCTCATAATTTGTTCTGAAGAAATAAGCAAAGGAAATATGAACCAAGTTTTTAAAAATTTCCTTTCCTGTAATGAAATTACTTTGTTGATTGATTTCCATAATAGAATTAAAAGAATACAATTGAAACCAATTTGACATGAGTTCTTTATTGGATAATAAAAAGAAAAATTGTAGAGCTGATAATATATATTGATATTATCAATGATAAAACAAAATACTGAATATAGAGATAATCCCATTATCCAAAAAGCAAAGACTTTTTGGATATAATGACATGATATTTTTTTATTCAAGAGATAATCTACATCATCCTGTACCTGTGATATTAATGATAATTTTTCAGATGCTTTCATAAAAATAATTCTCCTTTGTTCTTATAAAATCTTAAGGCATTATTAAGATTTTTTATGAAACATTTACTGTAATAAGTATAGCATAAATTTGTAAAAAAAAAGAACTTATCAAAAAATATAATCATTATATTAAAAGAACTTTTAAATTAAAAGTATATATGATAAACTAAATATAGAAAGTCATACATTTAATTGTTATCACTATAATATTTTAATGGTTTAGATATATGTATAATATTTAATATATATTATTTTGTATTATTATGACAGTTAGTCTATTTAGAATTGACTTTTATTAGTTAGTTATAAAAGAAGGTGATTCCAATGTATAAATGTATGACCATAAAAGTAAATGAGTTAAATATATAACACAATATTTTATAATTACCCATATTATAATCTCTGTTTTGTATTTTATGAATAATCATAAATTTTAGAGTGTAGTCAATATTATAAAATAAATTTACAAGAAGTTACAATATATATTATCGAATATAATAAAATATAGCAAAATCTTTATATTTACATTTATAATTACATTTTTAACTTTCATTTCATCAAATCATATCGTTAATGCCTTAACACCTAAAATATCAAAAACATGCAGCCCATTATGTAATAAGCTCTTCTGTCAAATATGGAAAGAAAAACTTTAAACTTCAATATACTAAAAATGGAAGTACAAATTGGACTACTTCTATTAAAAATGGTATGAAACAATGGAATGACGAAGGTGCAAGCATCAGTTTAGAGACTTCTACTTATAAAATAGAAAGTAAAGCTTATGATACTGCTTCATGGGCCGGAAACACTACAAAATACACAATATATTTAAACGATTCAGCAGTTAAAAATGATACACAGAGATCAGAAGTAGTTGCTCATGAATTAGGACATACATTAGGGTTAGGACATGTAAATTGGCAAAGTGAATTGATGCGTTCAACTGGTTTAAAAGGTTCAGCTAGTCTATATGCTGGAGACATTACTGGTTATCATAAAATATGGTAGGAGGAGATTGTATGAAAACAGTACTAAAAAAATGGAAAGTTTTAATCGTTTGTCTTACAGCTATTATATTTGTTTTTATAATATTTATATTTTATTCCCATAATAAGCAAGTAACTGTTGTAAAACATATCCCTGATAATTCTACTGCAAAAATAGTAGGAGATTATTTAGACGAAGATGATCTTATTAAAGCACCTTATATTCTTGAAGGTACAGTAACTGATATCAGTCCATCTTTTGAATATGGAGGCATTCCATTTGTTAAAATAACATTTCATATTAATGATATATTATACTCTCAATCCGAATTAAAAGATAGCATTACAATTTTAAGAGAACAAGAAATGTTTACACCTCTTGAGAAAAATCAACAATATATACTCTATCTCTATGATTATGAAGGACCTATCGCTTCTCAAGTAAAAATGATTTGTGGTGGAAATTTGGGAGCATATGAAATTGTGAAAGAAGAAGTGACTAATGCAAGTCAGTCAATAGAAGAATATAAACAAGAGGTGAAAAAAGCTCTAAAATAATAGACTCTTTTGTACAAAATCGTTATTTTTAAATTATTATTAAAGTATAGATTCATTAGCGTAAAATCATAATTATTTTTATTGAATAATATATAAGAATACTTTGAGGAGGTAAAAGTGTGAAAATAAAGAAAATGATACCAATAATTCTATTGGTGGTATTCACTATAGTGATTATTTTTGTTAGCTTTATGAAAAAAAATAAAGAAATTAATGAAACACTTTCAATTGGAACCGAGTATGGAGTCCAAGTAAATGATAAACAGCTTTATACTTTTACTATCAATAATATATCAAAAGTACAGACATATTCTGATTGCGAAATCGTTATCATAGATTTCACTTATAAAAACAATAATATTGAAGATAATTTTATAATTAATCAAAAGAATTTCGATGTGGTTGATGATTCAAATCAACAAATTGAATATATTGATTGTTCATTGATTCATAATAAGCCTAGAATAATAAAGAAAAATCAAACATATTCAGCTCAATTAGCATATTCTATTCATAAAAATACAAAGGAACTTTTTTTAAAATTCCATACACAATATACAAATGACACTGCGTTATTTCAGCTTCCAGTATATAGATGATAAAAGTCAATATTATAATTGGATTTCAAAAACATAATACGAGTGGGATATTTATTATAGCCACAATTATAATCAATGTTGTTGATCAATAATATGGCTTTTTCATTTTACGCTTACGATTATAATGCAGATACAAAGAAGGAAACATTTGTAAAATGGATTACCTATAAAGTTAAACCCGTCAATAGAAGTACATGCTGGTATATTTCCTGTGATATAAAGCAAGAATGGTAATGGTTTGATAATAACTGTTATAGTACAAGGACATAACTATAATACTAGAGTTACAAATCCTGTATATAAGTTTATTAAAAATGTATGATAATAACTCTATCATAGTTTAATGTGAGTATTTCACTAAAAAGATGACACCGTTTCACTCATTTGATGACGTCATCACACTAGTGTGATGATAAAATAGTCATTATAGATTTGACCATAGTGGCATCTTTTTATTAATCCTTT